>NZ_SELU01000060.1:0-34994 GCF_006861605.1 Pseudanabaena sp. UWO310
TCTATAAGGCTTTTACTCATTTTCTACTTCATTTACTGATTTTGCTTCAATTATGCCTTGATTTCGGTTTATACGACTTAACTAATATCCTTAGTATCTACTTCCTCTTTCTTGAAATAGCCCTGCCCTTAAAAAAGGGGGGAGAATTCAATTCTTCCCCCTTTTTAAGGGGGATTGAGGGGGATCTCTTAGATTTTTTGACCGCAAAAAGTGATTCTTAAATGGTTTCTCAAACAAACCACAAGAAAATTTTTTCAAGGCTTGCAAAGCAAACCTTGAAAAAATTTTCTTGGTTCGGATTTTAGCGCAAAGCGCTGTAAAGCATAACAATGCAAGTTTTACTTAGGCGATCGCCATTGCCTGAGGCAACAGCGCAGCAATTACGTCCTCGGAGTTGGCCGTCCAACCAATGATGCCCCCTTGAGCGCGGAGCATTTCAATCGTTGAGGTTTTAAATTCTGGGAAATAGCTGGCAGTTCCATCCTCAATTAATAGGCATTCATAACCGCGATCATTGGCTTCGCGCATGGTTGTCTGCACGCAAACTTCAGTAGTTACCCCTGTAAACAATAAGTGCGTAATATTTTCTTTTTGCAAAATCTCTTCCAAATTTGTTCGACAAAAAGCACCCTTACCAGGCTTCACAATGACAATTTCATTCGCTAATGGAGTCAGTTCGGGAATAATATTATTGCCATCTTCTCCCACAATTAGGATCCTACCCATGGAACCTTGGTCGCCAATTTTGAGATTTCCTCGCCCACGATTGAGCTTAGAAGGCGGACAGTCAGAAAGATCGGGAGCATGAGCTTCGATGGTGTGGATGACTGGGAAATTTAGCGATCGGAATGTTTCCAATAGTTTCTTAACATTGGGGACGATGCTTTGTAGCTGCATCACATCATTGCCAAGGGCATCACCAAAACCGCCATGCTCCAAGAAATCACGTTGCATATCGATAATAACCAGAGCAATTTTGCCCTCGGACGGTAATTCATACTCGTAGGGATTTGCGGCGATCGCAGACATAAGATGTTCCTCGTAAAAATTGGCAGAGCGACGATAGGCAATTGATTACAGGTCATTACCTATTCATTGAGAATTACAGGTCTTTCCCACACAATAAGAACGACACAGCCTTCTTCACTAAAGACTTGATGGCTGGTATCAGGGGGATTAATGATTACCGAACCTTTGGTATATTTGCCATTGGCATCGGTTTGCGAACCCGACAAGACAAATATATGCTCGTAACCCGAATGGGAATGATGGGGAACCTGAGCTCCAGCCTCATAGCGCAGGAGCGCAGCACTTGCACCCATATCATTTTTATATAAATGATATATTTCCACGCCTTGCCGAAATGGTTCCCACGATAGATCGTCATAACTAGAACGCGTGAGCAAATCAGGAAAGACTCTAACCTGTTGGTTAATAATCATTAGTTAATGTCCCGCCATTTTCTGTCCAATCTCCGCTAAATCGACATTAGCGCTATTGCTTTCGTAAACGAATTTACCATCGCTCATCACCAAAATGCGATCACTCAAGGTCAAAATCTCATCGAGATCCTCACTGACCAAGAGAACGGCTACACCGCGATTACGCGCTTCGACAATTTGATTGTGAATATACTCAACGGCGGCAAAGTCCAGCCCAAAGACAGGATTAGCTACGATCAATAATTTAATTTGCGTAGCAGATAGCTCCCTAGCAAGCACAGTGCGCTGGACATTTCCACCTGAGAGATTACCCACGGGGGTATCTGGGGATGGCGTTTTGATCGAAAAGACCTTGATTAAATTCTTGGCAGTTTCGCGAATTGCTTTAAAAAGAAGCAGAATTCCACCCTTCGATTGGGGTTGGCGATCAAAAGTACGGAGAGCCAGATTTTCAGCAACACTCATATGGGGCACGCAAGCATTGCGCAGTGGTTCCTCTGGCAACGAAAAAACCTGATGGCGATACATTTCCTTCCGCGTAGCCGTATAGCGATCGCCATTTACAAAAATCTCGCCAGATGTAGCAATGCGTTGCCCTGAGAGAACCTCCACCAATTCTCTTTGACCATTACCAGATACGCCAGCAATGCCCACGATCTCGCCGCCTTGAATCTGTAAATCAAGCCCTGCAACTGCCTCTAAACCATTATCGCGATCGGCGTGAAGATTGCGTACGTCAAGAACTAAACTACTGGCTTCGATTTCTGTTTTAGCAACTTGACGCGCTTCTTTCGCCTCACCGAGCATCATCGCCGCCATATCAGAGACCGATAGATCCTTAGTGGAGCCACTGCCAGCAAACTTGCCTTTACGCAATACCGTAACATCATCGGCAAAGGCTGTAATCTCGCGAAACTTGTGACTGATCATTAAAACGCTCAGCCTTCCTGCGGTCACTTCCTCTCGCAAAAGCCCTAATACTTCATCAGCTTCCTGTGGAGTTAAAACCGATGTGGGCTCGTCAAGGATGAGAATTCGGCTTTTGAGATAAAGCTGTTTCAGGATTTCTAGCTTCTGTTTTTGTCCCGCCGCTAATTGAGCGATCGGTGTATGGAGATCGATTTTAAACGGAGCCGAAGCCATAAATGCATCGAGCTTTTCTAACTCATCTTTCCAATTAATGATAGTAGGACTGTCAGGGCGCACCAGCAGCAGATTTTCCGCGACAGTCATGGCGGGAACCACGGTGAAATGTTGGTAAACCATCCCAATACCATAGAGATAGGCATCGCGAGGGCTATTGATATCGCGGGATTGTTTGTTAATTAAGATATCACCGTGACTCGCCGCATGAAAACCCATGATGCACTTCACCAAAGTACTTTTACCCGCACCATTTTCGCCAAGGAGGGCATGAAAAGTTCCTGGCGCAAGTTTAAGCGAGACGTTATCAACCGCAACAAAAGAGCCGAATCTCTTGGAGATATTCACTAATTCTAATTCTGGAGGCAGATGCGATCGCAGGGTATCAGCGGAAACACTAGATGGAATAGTCAAGGGTGGTATCGACTCTTTCATAAATTCTTCTTCAACCAGATTATCAGCTAGATCGCTTTCGAGATCGTCAGGCATCGGTTTTTCCATAGCAACGTATAGTGAGCGTATTATTACAATTCAACTAGAAATTTTTCTTAATAGCTGTAGTCAATGCTTCAGAATCGCTGACGGCTCCAAATACACCACCTTGCATTTCAATCATTTTGAGCGCGGCAAGATGATTGCCGTAGTCAGTTGCCCCAGTACAGTCCGACAACATTAAGCATTCATACCCGCGATCGTTGGCATCACGCATGGTTGTATGGACGCAAACATCGGTGGTAATGCCTGAGAGAATAATATTTTGAATACCCTTGCGCTTTAAAATCAGGTCGAGATCGGTAGCGTAAAAAGAGCCTTTGCCCGGCTTGTCGATAATGGGCTCCCCAGCCAAGGGATAAAGCTCAGGAATAATGTCCCAACCCTTTTCCCCCCGCACTAAAATTTTGCCGCAGGGTCCATCATCACCGATGCGAGCACCAATTCTTTGCGATCGCCAGCGTTTGTTTTCAGGCAGATCCGATAAATCGGGGCGATGACCTTCACGGGTGTGAATTATCAAAAAGCCTTTTTCGCGAAAAAGGGTTAAAACTTTTTTGATCGGCTCGATTGGGGCACGGGTAAGACTGAGGTCATAGCCCATCTTGTCCACATAACCGCCAACTCCGCAGAAGTCCGTCTGCATATCGATGATAATCAGAGCAGTATTGTCTGGTCTTAGATCCCCATTGTATGGATAGGGATAGGGCGTGGAGTCAATATGCATAGTTGTCTAAATTTCTAAATTAATTAAAGTTGCCAAGGAAAAGTTATCAAGGAACAGTTGCTAATAGTTACTAAGTAGTTCGGCATAATTAAAAATCAAAACCAGAGAGCATACCGCCCGCTGCGTGGGCGGTATGTTCTTCTAGGTTTTAAGTTTACTTATGCCTAGCCACTTAATAACAGGCATTAATAACAGGCGTTAATAACAGGTGTTAACTAAATAGCTGCTAAATAATTGTTGTGGATTGGATTGATGCAGACTGTTCCTCAGCAACTTATCAGCAAATCATTAATTAACGTCAGTTCGGATTAATCTGGCAAATTCTCAAAGCCCAAAAGTAAAAGCCTTGCATAGCAAGGCTTTTACTTTTGGGCTTTGAGAAAGGATTTGCTACGCAAACCCTTTCTCAAAGCCTGTTTCAGGCTATCCCGAACTCACGTCAATTATTTATTTGAAAATCTTCGACTTCCACAACATCGCCAATCATGGTAAATGACATCACATCTTCGCGGACTTTTGCCGTAACGCTCACTTTCAGTCCGTCTTGTAAAATCCCTTCAGGTGCAGGCTGCCAAATTTCATATTGCTCTTGGGTATCAGTAGCGATCGCCCAAGCCCCCGTACCAATATCAATATATTCTACCGTGCCAACAATTTTAATATCCATAATATCCCTTGGTATATAGTCATTTTCTATAGCGCTTCGCGCTCAAACCCAAACCAAGGAAATTTTTGAAAGCATTGCTTTGCAACGCTTTCAAAAATTTCCTTGTGGTTCGTTTGATCGATAGTTGCTGTGTATTATACCAAATTACAAAATGGCTACGCCATTTTGTAATTTTAAAACCCTTACTGGGTTTGGTTTTCAACTCCCAAAAGTGTAGCCACACTTTTGGGAGTTGGTATTATATAGTTGCGGTCTCAGATTTGATCGATAGATAGGCACAGCCAAAACATAGCCCTGAGTTGACCGCAAGAAAGGCGATCGCAGGCAATCCTGACCCAATCCACATCATCTGAGGAGCGAGGATAGCGCTTGTCGCCAAACAGACAGAAGTTCCAATCGACGACCCGATCGCAAACCACTTCCATTGTGGATGTCCTAGCAAAACCAGCAATAACGCTAGGGGGAGCAATACGCTCGCCGTAATAGGATTGAGAGCATTGGTATTACTAAAAGCATTCCCTAACTCAGGAAGAGAACTGCCCGCAATGCGAAAGGGAATTTGGGTAACATCAAACAAGTAGAAACCACGGAGAAAGAACAATCCTGCGCCACCAAAAAATACTCCATTTGAAAATGACCAGTTCCAGCGGAAGGGAAACCAGCGATTGAGAAACCATGCAAGCAAATAGGAACCAATCACCATAATCAATTTCGGAATTAAGGCGATCGCCCCACCATCCACCCAAAAACGCGGACTCAAATAGCCATTATCTCGCGCCCATTTTAAGAAATCAGGAATTCCTAATTGTCCTTCAGAGGCTAAATTTACGGCGGCAGCAGCATTCAGATGACCAGCCCCATAGTAGTTAAGAGTATCATCCGCGACTTTGCGGGAAGACTGTTTTAATATTTGGGCAATTTTCTGAGGATCTTTTACCCCTGATGCTTCGATCAGCGCCACCACCCCTGATACATGGGGGGCTGCCATACTCGTTCCTTGAAAGGAGCGAAAGACTGATTCCTTCGTTTTGGGATCAATGGTATTTTGTAAAATTCCACCAGAAGTATCGCCCGTCTCGCCCGTTTTGCTTCTAGCGATCGAGCCTCCAGGAGCCGCTACATCAATCCCCGCACCATAGTTAGAATAGGGAGCCTTATCACCCGTAATCCCTGTCGCAGAAACAGCGATTACCTTCGGATATCGCGCAGGATAAAAGGCGGCATTGCGATTGGAATTACCAGCCGCTGCGACAATTGTTACACCTTTTTTATAGGCGTAATCGATCGCATCTTGCATGAGCTTACTTTCACCGCCACCACCGAGACTCATATTAATGACATTTGCCCCGTTATCCGCCGCGAAGATAATTGCTTCTGCAATGTCCGCAATCGTGCCAGCACCAGAAGCAGACAGAACCTTGAGGGGCATGATACTAGCTTCATAGGCGATGCCTGCCACTCCGAAATTATTGTTTGTCGATTGGGCGATCGTCCCTGCTACATGGGTTCCATGACCATTATCATCACTAGCATCTTCGCGATCATTGACAAAATCATACCCTTTCACAAAATTAGTATTCTTGAGATCGGCAACTCGGCTAACACCAGTATCGATAACCGCGATCGTAATACCCTTACCCTTAGTTTTTTGCCAAGCCTTCTCGATATCGATCGCCTTGAGATTCCATTGTTCTTTATACATGGGATCGTTGGGCGCTGTGTCACCGATAAACTCCATCGAATAAACGTAATTTTCTTCGACATATTCAGTCAATTTACGCAATTCGTCGGACTGTTTCAGTTTCTCAATAACTTGAGCATCCCCTTTGACAACGTATAGTTTGTCAGTCTTTGAGAAGGCACTATTAAACTTTGGCTCGATCCCATACTTTGAGGCGATCGCCTTAAGTTCTAGATCGACTTGGGCAGGGGACAAACTATCCGTGAAGTTTAATACCATTGAGTCGAACTTACCTTCGACCGCTAACCCTTTATAGTTGGAGAGAGCCCAAAATAAACCTACCAAAAACAAGCAAGAGAGCAGAAATTTTTTCATAACTCTAAGACCTCAATCCTAAGTCCTTAGTCAGTACTTTTATCATTATTTCGGAGAGGTTGGCGAAGCCTCCTTTATAGACAGATATAGACAGAAAAAGCGGTACAAATTACCGCTTTTTCTGTCCAACAACTTAGGCACTAACTAGCACCTGATCTTTCTCGATTTTGGCAGTATAAGTTTGCAGTGGTTTCTTGGCAGGTCCTTCAAGGACAGTACCATCAGGGGCGAAATCAGCGTCATGACAGGGGCAAACAAACTTTTTGTCTGCGGATTTCCATTTCACGTCACAACCTTTATGGGTACAAGTAATATTTACCGCTAATACATTCTTGGCATTTTTCGGATCGCGCACCACCGCAATTCTGTCAGATATTAACTGTCCATCTTTTTCGAGTTGGGCAACTGTACCAATCACCTTAAATTTACCACTGGGAGAGGCTGCAACGCTTGTAGGTGGAGCAGCAGGTGCTGATGCGGCGGGCGTAACCGAAGATTCAGGAGCTTTAGTATCACTACAACCAACCAAAGATGCGGGCAAAAGACTAGCCAGCCATCCCAATCCAAACCAAGAAAGTAACTTACGGCGATTCAGATTCATATTTTTTCTATGCTTTAGTGATTGTACAGGTTAGTGAAATATTCATCGAAACCATCTGGCAAAGCAATGCAGCGTTTAAACCAGAAAATTGATCCCAGCTTATTTAATTCTATCGTAATCATTAAGTAGCTAGGCAAATAGCTAGGCGCAATTAAATATAAAGCCCAAAAACTTGTAGCGCAAGCTGCGCGTACGATACAAGTTTTTGGGCTTTAATGAGGCTTAAAGCAAATCACTCATTAAATTCAACGGCAAGCTAAATATCAGCATTCATGCTGTATACAAACGATCGCCTCGATCGCTATACATGGTTAATGGTTACCAAGGTCGACATACTAATCATGAACACACTTGCAGAAAACAGTTATCAGTCTCAAGGGGCAAATGCACCTACAAATGCACCTACAAATACACTTGCAAATACGAATATAAATACAATCACAAATGCAAATACAAATATAAATACGAATATAAATACAAATATAAATACGAATATAAATTCAGATTTAGATTCAGGGCTGAATACCTGCTTAAAATTTGCGATCGATCCGCAGACCATCGGCTTACTTGAAAGTGAATTTACGCAAGAAGTTTTAACGATCAAAGCCGATCGCGTCATCCCCGTTCCCAACAAACCATCATGTATTTTAGGGATCTTAAGCCGTCGTCGTCGGGTTTACTGGGCGATCGATTTGGCAATGTTATTAGGACTACAACCCCTAGATCAAAACATCAAACTTTACGAAGTAATTCTGATATCCGTACATGAACTTTCCCTAGCTTTAATTGTGCCTAAAATTTTGGGAGTTGTTCACATTTCTAGCGATCGCTTCGATCAAAACATTAATTCTGTAACCTCAACACTCAGACCATATCTTAAAGGCTATATTAATGAAGGGGGCGAATTTTCTTACTTAATGAAAGCTGAAAGTATTGTTAGATCGACCATACTTCACTCGTGAGTACATTCATAATTATTTCCTTGAATTTTAGAAAAATAATACTAATACGAAGCCAGCAATTTCATGGAATCCTGTCGTAATGTTCTGCTTGAATTTGTGTATAGGGAGGCTAATGCTCAAATTCAGAACTTAGGCATAGGAATTAGGCATAAATATAATATTGATGAAGTAATTGCCTTTGCCTTAAATCGATTGCCAGCAATGTTCGCATCGACGGATGCTAGCTGGCAGATCAAAAGACAAGAATGTCTGGCAATCCATGCCGATATTACGAAGATTACCCGACAAGCATTGTTAGGCGTGCGGCGCGACCCATTGCGAGAGCCTCAACCCTTGGAGGATGTTGAGCTAGCCAATGCCCCCTATGTATTGCTCAATGTTCAAAACAGTTTGGGGTGGCAAAATCTCATGTGGTGCGACTTGCCGAAGGCTTTAGAAGATGCCTTGGAAAATGCGATCGCTAAATATAATTCAGGAAACCTTTCACCCCGCGTTAGTAAGTATGGTGCGTTAGGTTCGAGGCAGATCAATTCCCAAATGTATTTGGGAAAGTCTCACAACAAAATCAGCGTTGCCCCTGAGTCTAAGCAAAAAGAATACGATATTTACATGATAGAGTCGCGGCAACTAGTTCACGTCTTAGAAAGACTGGTAATTAGAATGGCGCAAACCCGTGCCAAAAGCTTTCCTCAATCTGATTTGCGGTTTATTCGTCTCGAAGATGTCGTGGCGCAAACCTTAAATCAACTACCACCTTTATACGCTACATCAGCCAAGGGAATAGCGCATTTGCGTCATTATGCACAAATGAATATTGGTTCTGAAGTGGCAATCCTCGTCCATGAATCGATGCTCGCAGTTCGCAATGCCAGCTATCAAAAAATCGATCCCTTAATGTTCTCTAAAATTCGTTACGAAAGAGAGCAGGCTTTAATTAAAGTAAGTAATTTATTGAATCAAGATGTAAAGTGGCAAAATTTACGCGAGGTCGTAACTGATTCTTTAGATTTGGCGAGATCGGGTAAAGTCTGCTGGGTGCGATCGCCACAGCATGAGGGGATAAAAAAATCTTAAAAATATAGCGATCGCCAAATGTACTAGGACATAAACCCCAAGAATTGACTGGCGGCGCTTCGCGCCGCCAGTCAATTCTTGGGGTTTGATTTGTCCTAATTCGAGTGACTGTAGCTATATTTTTAAGATACTTGTAAGATATTTTTATCTTTTAATCATCACTTTTAAGCATCGTAAACCACATCAACTACTTCTAGTTCTTGTTTCGTGCCCACAAAGGGATTGTCTTCAGTGAGAAATAACATACAGTGACATTCTTTGCGTTCGCGCATTGGCACGCAAGGGCAGTTCCAGTAGGTATCTTTAACTTCAGCTTCCTTATCCTCGTAATAGCGACAGGGACAGAGGGGAGATCCTAGTTCTTCTTTGTGCTTAGCCAACCCTTCAATAACGGCATTGGTTACGCTAGGATCGATACAAAAAAAAGTGCCTGTATTTTTGGCGTACTTTTCGGAAAATTTTCGCATTGCCTCAAAACTTTTAGAGGAAGCTTTATTTTTACCGCGAGACAAATCTGGCTCTGGGTTAAGGGACATAAGCTAAAAAAATTGCAAAGAAACTATTAAGTATTACCTATAGCATGAAACCGCCACACCACTCGATCTCGAATTAATACCAATGGCAACAAGAAGAGAAGGTTGGCGCGAAGCTCCAACCTTCTCTTCTTGGGTTTTGATAGCGTTACGCTCTCTGGTTTTGATTTTTAATATTCAATATAAAACCCTAAAACCTGCGGCGCAAGCGCAGCTTGCGCCGCAGGTTTTAGATCTGGATTTTACTTAAATTAGGACAAATCAAACCCCAAGAATTGAGTGGCGGCGCTTCGCGCCGCCACTCAATTCTTGGGGTTTATGCCCTAGTACATTTGGCGATAGCTATATTTGTTGCCAGCAGTCACAAAACAAGAATTTTTGATAAGGTAGAAGCAGCAAAATTGATGCCTTGTGGTTGATATCCTATAGGTGCATGTATGGCGACTAAATTTGATTTTCAAGTATGTATTGGTCTTGCGATCGCCGCCAGCATATTTAATGCGATCGCCTATATACCTGTAGCCCAATCCCATGATGCAGGCAATGAAAAGCTAGGAACGGTACGCACCTTGCCCAGCCTCCAAACTAGGGCGCGTCCGCCTTTACAGCCTGAGACTTTGCATATCGGGATGTTGGAAACACAGTTTTTTGAATACGCCAAAGATAATAACTGGGCTGCGATCGCTACGATCCATCGCAATGAATTCACCATGCATCAGTTACAGCCTGGAGGTGAAGGGTTGTATGCCTTACCTGAACGTAAATTAGTCTATGTCAGAGGTTTTACGGCAAATATTTACTTTGAAAGCGATCGCTTAGTTGGAATTCGGCTAACCACCGACAATCGCGATCGCCCCCTTACTAGCAACGAATTACTAAATCTCGTGAGAGCTTGGTTTCCCGACGATGTCCTAAGCGTCCTCTACCAAGTCGCTCCATCGGATCCGCATAGGAGTATAGTCGAAACGCTAATTGGTACAATACCAAAGGTTTTTGAACGGGATTTCGGAAAGTCAAGCTTGCCCTTCTGTCGAGCGATCGTTTTTCCCTCGCCAGTTCCTGTAAATACATTATCGACCTGTAACCTAAGTACCTAAATCACTTTCCATGCAAAAACGAGTTCTATCTGGCGTACAACCAACTGGCAATCTTCATATTGGCAACTATTTGGGCGCAATTCGCAACTGGGTAGAGACTCAGGCTGATTACGAAAACTTCTTTTGTGTTGTCGATCTCCATGCAATTACCGTACCGCACGATCCCCAAACTTTAGCTAGTAATACCCGCGATATTGCCGCACTATATATTGCTTGTGGCATCGATCCCCATATTTCCACAATTTTTGTACAGTCCCATGTCTCCGCCCATGCAGAGCTAACATGGTTGCTCAACTGCATTACGCCGCTCAATTGGTTGGAGCGGATGATCCAATTTAAGGAGAAGGCTATCAAGCAGGGCGAAAATGTGGGAGTAGGACTGTTGGACTATCCCGTACTGATGGCGGCGGATATTTTGCTGTACCAAGCTGATTTAGTGCCTGTTGGCGAAGATCAAAAGCAGCATTTGGAATTGACGCGAGATATTGCGGGAAGATTTAACGATCAGTTTGCGCCAGTTTTGAAAGTGCCTGATCCCTTAATTCGGAAGGAAGGGGCGCGGGTGATGAGCCTCACCGATGGTACAAAAAAAATGTCTAAGTCCGATCCCTCAGAAATGAGTCGGATTCATGTGCTAGATAAACCCGATGAAATTACCAAGAAAATCAAAAAATGTAAAACCGATGCCGTCCGCGAGTTAGCCTTTGATGATCGCGATCGCCCTGAAGCAAATAATCTACTCGGCTTATACGCGATTTTTGCGAATAAAACTAAGGAACAAGTGCAAGCCGAAGCAGCGACATGGCGCGGTTGGGGCGATTTTAAGAATGTGCTAACTGATGCTGCGATCGCCCATCTTGAGCCAATTCAAACTAAGTATGATGAAGTGGTGAAAGAGTCAGGATATCTTGATCGAGTATTAAAAGAAGGTCGCGAAAAAGCCGCTGATACAGCTTTTAAAACATTAAAAGCTGTTAAAGATGCAATGGGTTATTTACCACCTTTATAATAGTTAATCAGATATATATCACTTTTTAAGCAAGGGGCTTAAGCTCCTTGCTTGCATCTTATAAAATTAAAATATGCAAGAATTTATCCAAGTTTTTCTACTAGTTGAAGTCAATGACTAAAACAAAAAGCACTTTAAAAGATGATCAAAATAGCAAGCCCGAACAAGGAATTACAAGGATTTCTGTTTCAGGATACAAATCACTTGCAGAAGAATGCAGTATTGAAATAGCTCCTTTAACTATTCTTTCTGGTGCAAATAGTTCTGGCAAGTCCAGTATCATGCAGCCATTATTGCTAATGAAACAAACTTTAGAATCTACCTATGATGCAGGTTCTTTAAAGTTAAATGGTGCAAATGTTCGTTTAACTTCAACAGATCAAATATTTACGAAATCTATTAATAAACCAGCTTCATTAATTAATAGATTTACTATATCTCTAGAATTAGATAGAGATATAATAATTAAAAATACTTTTAAAAAAGAAAATAAAATTAAGGGAATACAAATTTTTTCTTCTGTGTATAGATACAAAGATTTTACTATGTCTTTAAATCTCGATATGAATCACGAAAACATACTAAATTCTTTCTCAAGTAATTTGAAGGAATTATTTAATATTCTAAAAGACAAAGAAGATATAAAAGGATTTGAAAATAGGTTGAGCAATGCTCTCAAAGTAAAATATGGTCTAGACGATCTAAGTCACACCAGTAAAGAAGACGACGAAAAGATTAGCGAAAGCATAAAAGAATTGAATATGGTTGTTGAAGATACATATAGATTTTGGGTAGAAAGTCATAGATGCTTTTTACATATTGAATCTGAATTTTTATATAATAATGCTTCTTCATATTTGCCATCAGAAATAGATACACTCGAAGAAATAGCAATTAAAAGATTATTTGAACTTTTTGGAAGTGATGGTTTGTGCCACATTACAGAATTAAGAATTCGTCAATTGATTCATGTTTCAGGTTTGCGGGGAAATCCAGAAAGAACTTATCCAGTTAGCTCCATAGGGCGAAATTTTACTGGCACATTTGAGGATTATGTTGCAAGTATTATTCATAGTTGGAAAGTAACTAAAGATAAGCGACTAAAACTACTTAGTGAGGCACTTCAAATATTAGGCTTAACTTGGAAAGTTGATACTAAGCAAATTGATGACACACAGGTGGAAGTTCGAGTTGGTAGATTAAAGAATAAAAGCAATAGTCAGTCTACTGACATGGTTAGCATTGCTGATGTTGGGTTTGGATTATCGCAAACCTTACCAGTTGTTGTAGCTTTGTTAGTTGCTGAACCAGAGCAATTAGTATATTTAGAACAACCAGAAATACATTTACATCCTCGCGCTCAAGCTAACTTAGCTCAACTACTTGTCGATGCGGCAAATCGAGGTGTTAGGGTCGTTGTCGAAACCCATAGTGAGCTATTAATTAGACGGGTGCAATCACTTATTGCAGAAGATAAAATTGCGGCTGAAAAAGTAAAATTGCATTGGTTTAGTCAAGACGATAATGGCTTTACAAAAGTGACTACAGCCGAACTTGATGAAACAGGGGCTTTTGGTGACTGGCCAGAAGACTTCAGCGAAATTTCTTTGCAAGAGGAAAGTCGTTATTTAGATGCTGCTGAGTCTAAATTGATGGCAGTCTAAATCATGTCGAAGAAAGCTAAAGTTTCTAAGTTGTTAGTTATTGATGCCTCCATTGCAAGATCTTGCGGTGCTCCCAATGCTACTTTTCCGACATCAAAAAATTGTCGTGATTTTCTCAATGCAGTATTGACGATTTGTCATCGCATGGTACTCACGGATGACATTAAAGAAGAATGGGATAAACACCAGTCAATCTATGCGAAAAGGTGGCGTTCGAGTATGGTCGCTAAGAGAAAGGTAGAATATCGCCCAGATATAGCTTTTGATCAGAAACTCAGAGACAGACTAGATAAAGTTGCCGAAAGTGATAAACCGCGAGAGGCAATGTGGAAAGATTGCCACCTTTTAGAAGCAGCGATCGCCACAGATAAGATTGTTATTTCGCTGGACGAAAAAGCAAGAAACCCCTTTGATAAAGCCGCGCAATCCATAAAGGAACTAAATGAGATTACTTGGGTTAATCCCGACAGACCAGAAGAAAAAGCTCTAATATGGCTGGAAAATGGAGCAACACAGGAAAAACAACGGCAATTAGGGCATTAAGGTTTGAAATAAGCACGATAAAACCTACCACAATATCAAACGATATTTGTACATTTTTCAAATATTAAATTGTATTGAGAACACTTGTTACTCCCAACGAGCTGCCTTAACCTGTATAAGACCTAATATTTAAGAGGATTTTAAATGCATAACGTAATTAACTGGTTTGAGATCCCCTCAACTGACTTTGATCGGGCGGTAAACTTTTACAGCACAGTGTTGGCAACAGAGTTCCATAAATCGGAATTCATGGGAGAACCACAAGCTATATTCTCTAACGATCTCCAAGGTGTTGGTGGCGCGATTGTCAAGAGCGATCGCTTAACGCCTTCCGCGACTGGTGCTTTGATCTACCTAAATTTGGGTACTGTTGAGAACCTAAAGCAAGCACTCGAACGGGTAGAATCCAGTGGCGGCAAAATTTGTATGTCCACAACCGATATTGGTGACCCCGGTTTTATTGGACTAATTCTCGATACCGAAGGGAATTCCATTGGGCTTCATGCACCGAAACCAACTGAATAATACCAATTCCCAAAATGGCGTTGCCATTTTGGGAATCTCAAAACCTTATACCAATTCCCAAAAGTGTGGCTACACTTTTGGGAATTAAAACCCAAATCCAGCAAGGGTTTTAAAATCACAAAATGGCTACGCCATTTTGTAAATTGGTATTACTGGGTTTGGTGTTTAATTCACAAAAGTGTTGTCACACTTTCGTGAATTGGTACTAAGTAGCTAGCCCAGAAGAGCAGACCGCCCGCTGCGCGGGCGGTCTGCTCTTCTGGGTTTTAAGTTTACTTATGCCTAGCTACTTAACAAAAAAAGCGGTGCTTCACACCGCTTTTTTTATGAGAAACAGTCTATTTCCGTTTGAAATAAGCGCGATACACTGGCAGACCTTGCGAAATCACTGAACTTTCGCGCTCGGTGGGAATATGTTCAGGAAAAATAGCCCCATCCGCAAAGTTACCTGCTCCCGCTAAATTGACAAAATTCTCATTTGCCTCAAAATGTTGGCGCATATCTAGGGCAACATCATAGACATCGGATTGCAAAAATACATCGGCATTGGGTACGAGTAGTTCCGCTAAGGTGGCGACTAGTTCGGGCTGAACGGCCCGGCGCTTTTGTTGGCGACGCTTAAACCAAGGATCGGGAAATTGAATGGTGACTTCATGCAACGAGCCTTTAGGTAATAGTCCAGCCAAAGATACATTGGCATTGCAAAAAATATAATGCAGATTTTTTAAGCTTAGTTCGTCGCGCACTTCATTACAGCGATCGACGAGGGGTTCCCGAATTTCTAAGCCTAAAAAATTCCAATCAGGCTTCATCTGAGCCATCTGCAAAATATAGCGTCCCCTCGCCGAACCTATATCCAGACTCAGGGGCTTTGACCAGTCAGCATAAATTTCTGTCCAGATCGGCGGCGCGATCGCCACACTATATTTCTTGGCTAATGGATTAACATGTTCGCGGACACGCGCTCGGCGCGAGACATTTTCATTGCTAACATTGACAATGATTTCGTTTGCGGTTGTTTTGGGGTGGGGATTTGGGGAGTTTGTCATAGTATTTAAGAATACCCCAGATAGAAAATGTAAGTAGCTAAGAAGTAAACTTCACAACTAGAGAGTGTATCGCCCGCTAAGCGGGCGGTACACTCTCTGTTTTTGTTTTTTAATTATGCCGAATTACTTAACGTCAGTTCGGGCTAAGCTGGCAAATTTTAAAAAAGCCCAGAAGTAAAAGCCTTATCAAGTTTATTCCCCAATAAGGGACTTGCGATTTAATGAAGTACCAAATATAAAACCAGAATCGGTGGCGCGGCGGAGCCGCGCCACCGATTCTGACAAATCTGGATTGGTATCTTATTCTCTCGCAAGTCCCTAATACCTATTTCCAAAAGTGTGGCTACACTTTTGGGGATTGAAAACCAAACCCAGTAAGGCTTTTAAAATCACAAAATGGCTACGCCATTTTGTGATTTGGTATAAGAGAAGTCTGGCGCTTTGCGCCAAACTTCTCTTATTGGAACTTGCTCATAAAAATAACTTTTGGTTTTTGACAAACAATTTTGATGGCGACTCTGCGATATATGTAATTTAACAGCAAAAATTCACCAACATATCGATCGCCATGCCTGTCGCGGATTGGTCTTTAAAGCATGTTCAGCATATGTCTGACCAACATTTCCCCATCACCTATTCCACCCTTGCGCCACAGGCTTTGGTAGATCGTGTCTTGTCTCGCTATGCTGTGGGCGAAATTACCAGTTGTGTATTCTGGATGCGGGGACTCAGTGATATCTATCTGGTCGAAGCAGGCGATCGCCGTTATGTCTTACGTGTTTCCCATGCCCATTGGCGATCGCACGCCGAAATCGAGTTTGAGTTAGAACTATTAGCATTTTTACATAAAAATCATATTCCTGTTGCCCATCCCCTTTCCACCCTCGATGGCAAACTAGTGATCGAAATTTCTGCCCTCGAAGGCAAGCGCTATGCCTCTCTCTTTAGCTACGCCGCAGGTCAAGTTGCCGTTGGTGATCTTAATAAATTGCAAGCTCAAAGGTTGGGCGAAACCTTAGCCAGACTCCATAAAACTGCCCAAAACTTTCACTGTCCTGCCGATCGCCCCCATCTCACAGTTAACTATTTATTAGATGATTCCTTACGAGAGCTCGCACCATTTTTAAAGATTTCCGCACGTTCGTACATAAATGAAGCGATCGCTCAAATTAAAGAGCAACTCCGCCATCTCCCCAAAGAATTACCAATTTGGAGCGTTTGCTGGGGCGATCCCCATAGTGGCAATGTTCACTTTACCGAAACCAATGAAATCACCCTTTTTGATTTCGATCAATGTGGCTATGGTTGGCGAGCCTTTGATATTGCTAAATTTTTACAAGTTACGTTGCAAGCAGGCATTAGTCCCAGCGTTCGCAAAGCCTTTTTGCAGGGTTATCAGTCAACGGAACCGCTGGAAGAGATTGAGTTGAAATGTATGCAACCACTGATTCAAGTCGCCCAGATCTGGTCATGGGCAATCAGTGTCAAATCAGCGATCGTTCACAATCACAGCAAACTTGATGATAGTTATTTCCATCAGCGTTTCGAGCATTTCAAAATGTTGCGATCGCCCGACTGGAAACCTTTTTAAGCAAACCAAAATCCGAGGGAGACGGAAAGTAACCCTCTCTAATTTTTTGGCTTTAATACTGTAAGATAACAACTACACCTTGGGGCATCCAATTTTGCTCGATTTTTTGCCATGACGATCGCCATGACACGCAATGACGACTTAAATATTTTAGACATTGACGCATCTCCACTCAGTCCATTGGATTTGCCACCCGAAGAGGCAATACCTCTTCCCGATCCTGATGAGATGTTAGCCTTCCTCAACTCGGACGTAATTTTAGAGAGAATGCAAGCAGCGAGAGCTTTCTGTGAATTAGAAGATCTAAGGGCAATCCCTCGCCTCATCGAACTTCTCCAAGATGAATGTCCCCTCGTTAGGGTGAGTGCCGCCTATGCTTTAGGCAGAAATAAAAGCGAGCAGGCAATCGCCCCCTTAATTAGCCAACTCAACCAAGACTGGAATGGCTATGTCCGCAAAGGCATCGTTTGGGCGCTAGGAACCTGTCGCGCCTCCTTGGGTTTGCAACCCTTAATCTCAGCCTTAAAGTATGACATTACTGCGGTACGTCTATGGGCGGCAAGCGCCTTAGGTCAATTAGGCGATGCAGAGGCGATCGAACCCTTAACCGATGCCTTGATCAGTGACACCATGTCAGCCGTGCGGGGCAACTGTGCTTGGTCACTGGGTAAATTAATTTTGCCAATGCACCGCGACTTTCATACCCAAGACGAAATTTATCAAAATGCCTTAGACGCATTGATCGATGCCCTCGATGATGACGATCTGAGCGTCCAAACTGATGCGAGAAATGCTCTACGGAAGCTGGGAGATCCCCGTGGTTTAAAGGTACTAGAGCGGATTGAAATGGATCAAGGCTATTGCGAATTCTAAATAAGTCCAACCTTCGGGGCATTCGCCATAGATTTGCCAGAAAAATCTTTGACAATTGCGCGATCGCTGCTACAATAAGTAACTGCATCTAGTGAATTCCTATTTGCGAATATCTATTTGCGAATGTAGTTTAGTGGTAAAACCTCTGCCTTCCAAGCAGATGTTGCGGGTTCGATTCCCGCCATTCGCTTTTATAGCTACCGCCAGTCTTGTTAGGACAAAAATAAAGCCCAAAATAGTATTGCCGCGCTCCGCGCGGCAATACTATTTTGGGCTTTATATCCTGACATAGCTACAGTCACTTGAATTAGGACAAATCAAACCCCCAGAATTGACTGGCGGCGCTTCGCGCCGCCAGTCAATTCTGGGGGTTTATGTCCTAGTACATTTGGCGATAGCTATAAAACTATGCGATTAAATCACGAATGACGATACTGGCAAGGTTTAACCCAAATAGGGCAGGTAAGTAGGAAATTGTGCCGTAATACGATCGCTTAAAGTTACTGCCATCAGTTAACTGCAATGAATTCCGATTGACCAACTCCTCGGAATAAACAGCAATAATATTTGCCTGAGCGAAACCCTTACGCCTTAGCCCTTTCCGAATTTTGTAAGCAAACCGACAACAATCAGTTTCAAAAATTGGCGCGATTCTCACCTTCTGCGGATCGATCCTGCCGCCAGCACCCATACTACTAGCGACCTTTACCCCATTCGTAGCTGCTGCCCCCAGAAAATAAAGCTTGGGCTGCAAACTATCAATGCAGTCTAGTACCCAATCAAACTTAGTCGTAACTAACTCCATCATCAGATCGGGAGTTAAAAATTCCTTAATGACGGTCAATTGCATCTCTGGATTGATATCCCGCATTCTCACCGCCATGACATCCGCTTTATGAACATCGACAGTGCTATCGAGCGCGACAATCTGACGATTTTTATTGGAGGGATCAACGCGATCGCCATCCACAATTGTCATGCGACCGATCCCCGCTCGACATAAAAACTCTGCCGCAAAACTGCCCACACCTCCCATTCCTACAACTAGGACGTTAGCCTGTTGGAGTTTTTTCAATCCATCTGCACCAATCAGCAGCTCCGTTCGTTGCAACCAATCTGTCATCACAAAAAATCAGATTATAACAAAGAGCCTGCTCAAAGTGCCATTTCTCCTATTCGTCTGTTTGTTGTTATGATTATAAAACCGAATTTTAGCGGTTTTAGCCCAAACCTATGACATTACCCTCCCATGCCGCGCTAACTAAGACCGAACTACTTGATCGCTATGCTAAAGGCGATCGCAACTTCGAGCAAACCCATCTGCATGACATCGATATGCAGGGAGTCTCGCTGCATGGGATTGACCTTAGCGAATCGATCTTAACCCACGTTAATTTGAGCGGCGCAGACCTACGCGGAGCCGATCTCGGCTGGGCAGATCTCAGTCAAGCAAATCTCACAAAAGCCGATCTAAGAGGAGCAATTTTAACTCGCGCCGATCTCAATCATGCCAACCTAAGCGAAGCCAATCTCCTCAAAGCTGACCTTAGCTTGACGAAACTCGATCATACAAATTTAAGTGGCGCAACTATGCCCGATGGTTCAATTCATCCCTAAAAAGTCAAAGCCTTGCTAAGCAAGGCTTTTATAGCTACAGTCACTTGAATTAGGACAAATCAAACCCCAATAATTGACTGGCGGCGCTTCGCGCCGCCAGTCAATTATTGGGGTTTATGTCCTAGTACATTTGGCGGCAGCTATACTTTTGGTTTTTGAGAAAGGGTTTGCTACGCAAACCCTTTCTCAAAAACCGTTTCAAATTATCCTGAACTCACAAAAAAATGCTAGGAAAGGCAAAGCTTTTCCTAGCATTTTTTTGTGGGGTTACAGCGAAATAACTATCGACAATGGCTAATTTCAGACTATTTTAGTTTTTTCTTGATAAAATCAACCAGTTGTTGGAATTGCTTCTGTTGGGAAGCCACTTGCTGTTCTAAAAGCTTATGTTTGGCTTCTAGCTCTTCAATACGTTGTAGTAAACCATCATCCGACCTTTCTTGAGGCACAGCATCGGCAACGGGGGTACTTGGAGTAACGACAGAGATGGGAGGCATCTTCTGTACCAAAACCATCGCCTTTTTGATTGCTGTGATCAGTTCTTTTTGTTCAAAAGGCTTTTCGATAAATACGAGGTATTTGTCTTCAAACGGCTCAGCAATTTTGCTAGTTACTTCCTCCTTGCGACCAGACATCAAAACTAGGGGAATCCGTCTCAATTCTGGGCTCTGTTGCAAAGTCTCGTAAACCTCAAAGCCGCTCATCCGAGGCAATAGAAAATCTAGCATGATCATCCAAGGCTTTTGCTGTTGGATCATTTCTAGTCCCTTAATACCATCAGCTGCCTCTAGCACCTCAAAGTTTGCGGGCGGGAGCATATCACGAACCATATTACGGATTACGCGACTATCATCAATTACTAATATTTTGTGAGCTGCCACTGCTGATAACCCCTCAGTTATTTTGGTGAATAGAGATTTAGCTTGATTAGCCAATTTTCTGGGCGATTAGATTACTGTCACTGACAGGATAGTAAAAATTCTAAACGACAATGATAGCAAGCATATTTTTGATTTAATTAGGGATTGATTAGAGCTTACGTCAATTAGAAGCCTAACAAGTAAATAAAAGCTTACTAGCTTTTGTCAGTTTTAGCTCTTAAACCCGCAATAATTTAGCATATCGCTACCCAAAAATTAGAAGCGATCGCGTTTAATTTGCAGATGGCAACAATAGCCGATGTCGATCCCTTGACTGGGTCTGTATAATCTCAAGTACAAAGATCGGGCATGGTGCAACTATGCTCTGGTTTTTCAGAATATTTAAGCGATCGCCCATGCTAAAACTGCCAACCAAACCCAACCCCACTTCAACTAACGCCAACAAGAATAAGACTGACGACAATGCTAGTCATGGTCAAAATAACCAAAGTCAAAATAACCAAAGTCAAAATAACCAAAGCCAAAAGTCAACGATCGTCAAATTAGAAAATGTTCGTAAGACCTACGCCAATGGCGCAATTGGATTACGCGATGTCAATATCGAGCTTTATAAAGGGGATTTTAAATTTATTACGGGGCATTCAGGATCGGGGAAATCGACCCTATTAAAGTTACTCTATGGAGCCGAACAAGCAACCGATGGCGAAGTAATTGTGAATGGATTTAACCTTAAGGGTTTAAAAGGCAATAATTTGGCGATGCTGCGTCGCAAGATCGGTATTGTCTTTCAAGACTACAAACTCGTACCTAAACGTACGGTTTCTGAGAATGTTGCTTTTGTCTTAATGGCTCAGGGCTATACCTACAAGGAAATTCAGCGACGGGTTCAGCCAGCCCTCAAGATGGTGGGGCTAATGCATAAGGCGGACTGTTTTCCTGAAGAGCTGTCGGGAGGAGAGCAGCAGCGGACGAGCATCGCCCGCGCGATCGTCAATACGCCACCTCTCGTCCTAGCCGATGAGCCGACAGGAAATCTCGATCCTGATAATGCTTGGCAAGTCATTAAGATCTTGAAAAAATTAAATTCTTTTGGAGTAACGGTACTATTGACAACCCACGATGAGCAGTTAGTCCGAGCCGCTAATCATCCCGTATTACATTTACAGAACGGATATATTGTTTAAGTAAATGGGCTTAGTTAAATATAAAACCCTAAAACCTGCGGTGCAAGCTGCTTGTACGCCACAGGTTTTAGCCTTAGATTTTAATTATGCTGAGGGAATTAGGTTTTAGTAATTAATTGGTAATTGGTAATTGGTAATTGGTAATTGGTAATGGTGCAGGGTTTCGTTCGCTTCTTTACTAAAATTGACTATCTGCTGCGCGAGACTTTTTTAGGTTTAAGGCGTGGTGGCTGGATGAACTGGGCCGCAATTAGCACAGTGGCGGTGTTGTTGTTCCTATTTGGGGCTAGCCTCCAAATTTCATGGCAGCTAGAAAATGTGTTGGGACAGTTGGGCAGTCAACTAGAGATTTCGGTCTATCTAGATGAGAATACCGTGGGTGAGTCGATGCAATCGCGTTTGCTTTTGGTGGATGGGGTTGCCGCCGCTAAGCTCATTCCCAAGGAAGACGCATGGCAAAATTTGATGAAGGATCTAGGCAAGAACGATCTCAGCCAAGCAACCCAACAACTGGGAGGCAACCCTCTGGTTGACGAATTTAAAGTGCGAGCTACTTCTAGCGATCGCGTGCCCGATGTTGCTAAACGTATTTCTGGTTTGAAGGGAATTAATGAGGTTTGGTATACGAACGAAGTTGTCGAAAGAATTGGGCAACTGCGCCGCGCTTTGAGCAATAGCAGCGTGGCAATTGTGGCGATTTTTACGGTAATTGCGATCGCTGTAATTACCACGACGATTCGGTTAATTGTATTGGCGCGGCGGCGAGAAATTGAGGTCATGCAATTAGTCGGGGCAACGGCAGCATGGATTTATTTCCCGTTTGTACTGCAAGGTGTATTTTTTGGGATCATGGGTGCGGCTACCGCCTACGTAATGCTGATGCTCAGTCTCAATCTTTTAGGTGGGGCGATCGTTAATCAACCCGAACTGATTAAATCCCTTACGCTCGGTTTAACGACGGATTTACGGGTACAGTTCCTCTTGCCCGTAGTATTAGTAATTTTCGGCGCGACGATCGGTGTATTAGGCAGTTTGCTTGCTGTACGGCGATTTTCTTTTAATTCCTAGGGCTACGATAAAGTGCCTGCCAAGGATAAACCTATGGTATAATCAAATCCTGCTTGGGTATGTAGCTCAGTTGGATAGAGCATCAGATTCCGGTTCTGAGGGTCGGGGGTTCGAGCCCCTCCATACTCGTAACTATAGCGTTGCAAAAGTGTTTTAAAGCGATCGTAACGGTAAAGGCTTTTAGCGCGATATCAAGCAAGATTAATAGAGTAAATTCTGATCTATGGAACGTGGATTATTGTGGTTGCCTCTGTTAGCTATATTCTTTTGGCTAGCATGGTCAGGCTGGAATGAATACCAAAAAATTGAGTCCTATAAACGTTGGGCGGAACAATTTGAACGCCACAAATATGACATCTATGCCGTTTTAGGTCAAAAGGGCGATCGCCTAACATGGGGAAAGCCCACTCGCAAAGAACCTAGCCATCTCCAGACGGTCACCTTTCAAGATATTGCCCGTATTCGATTTCGGATTGATAGCAAGTTCTTTGATGAGAAAGATGCGGAATTCCCCCTCAATGCCAAACAAATCTCGGTAGAGTTACTCCTAAAAACAGGGGAAATGCCCAGCATCAGATTTACAGATGTTGATATTGCCGCTGGATGGTATCGCTTTTTAAGCGATCGCCTAGCCACTTCTGCCAATCCTTAAATTCTTAAGTTTTATTAAGCAAACCCGCAACTAGCTAAAGAATAAATTAACGATTTAAGGGCACTTCAAGTACATTTACTCATCACAAATCTTTTCTTAACCTCGGTATAAACGCAACTTTAACTTCATCTCTTAGGCTTAATCCAAGTTGTGAGGGTTTACTTTGGAAGTTATTTTAGAAGTTACTTTAGAATTGGTTAAGGCGATCGCAGCAACAACATTGCTACTTCTGCTAGGCGACTTCTTTTCAACGTTTTTTTATCATGTTCCCGAACATGTATTTGGTAAGTTTCACTCCATCGTGCATCATGGCAAAAACCGCAGCTTTCTTCACTATGCAGTTTTAACCAGAAATCCTCTCGTATTGCTTGATGGCATTTTAGGAGCAGTTCCTTATTTTATCTTTACGCCTTGGTTATGGCAGTTATCGGCAGTGGGTACTGTAATCGGTCTATTACTCGGAGAGTTTCATGTGGTGTGGCGACATGTGTCCATCCTTGAGTGGAAGACTCCAGAACCAATTAAATCCATTTGTGAATGGTTCTATATTACGACTCCCGAAAGACATTGGTTGCATCATCAAAATGCCTTTGCCGCCTATGGTGATATCTTTGCTTTTTACGACTTTCCTGCTCAGAAGTGGTTAACTTTTTTGAGGTTTGTCCGTCGCAAATTTAAGCAATTAAATCAAACAAATATCGCTGTCCAGTAGTTTTTTGAATAGGGCTTACTCCATTGCCAGTGAAGGATTAGATGTTGCGGCGCTTTGCGCCGCAACATCTAATCCTTGTTTTTTGATATCTATAGCTTTTTCAGATACCTTTACGGTAATTTTAATTGTTGAGCAGGTGTAAAAAATTGCCGACTCACAAGATTAGTTAAGATCAAAGCCGTGATTAGATTAGCGGTAGTAATCGCAAATAAAATTACTAATTGATAACGCACGGCCAATAGAGGAGAAACACCACCTAAGATCTGTCCCGTCATCATTCCGGGTAATGACACTACGCCTGCCACCATCATCACGTTAATCGTGGGGATCATTGCTGCTCTGATTGCGTCGGCTTGGTAATTGGCGATCGCCTGTTGCGGCGTAGCACCCAAACACAAATACGTCTCGATTTCTCGCGATCGCTTGACTAGATCCTGTGTAAATCTCTCTGCTGAGATCGCGGCTCCATTCATGGAGTTACCCAAGATCATTCCGGCCAATGGGATCAAGTATTGTGGCGCATACCAAGTATCGGGCTGGACGACTAAAAATGTGGTGTAAGCAAGAATGGTGAGCGTTCCTACGATTACGGAAACCCACATAATCGGCAAAGCGTAGGGTAATTTTTCACGGATGCGGTTTTTAGCTTCACGGGCTGCCATCAGACTCATCAAGATAATAATGAAGAGGATCGGGACAGGTTGTTTAATGGCAAACACCGTATCTAGCAAGAAACCAACGACGATGAGCTGAATCACACTGCGAAAGGTCGCAATTAATAGGCTGCGCTCGATCGCGAGTTTTTGCCAAATCGAAAACCCAATGGCGATCGCAATCAAACCCAATGAGATCAACATTTTGGGGATATTCAGATCGATAACAGAATTCATAAATTAGTAATAGAGCGATCGCCAAGTTTACTAGGACATAAACCCCAAGCATTGACTGGCGGCGCAAAGCGCCGCCAGTCAATGCTTGGGGTTTGGTTTGTTCTACATCAATTATCGATCAAAAGAACCCCAAGGAAATTTTTGAAAGCGTTGCTTCGCAACGCTTTCAAAAATTTCCTTGGGTTGGGTTTGAGTGCAAAGCGCTGTCAATCAAGTGAATGTAGCTATGATCGAGCGATCGCCACATATCCTAGGATTGCAAAGCAGCTAAGGTCTGAGCGCCAAGCACACCATCCACAGGTAATCCATAGAGGGCTTGCGCTTTTTTAATCGCCGCCGTAGTCTGGGCTCCCTGAATGCCATCAATCGCACCGTCATACAGACCGAGATTGCTTAATAGGACTTGTCCCTTCTTAATTACATCATCGGAATTACTAGCGGTTGGCTGACTGGCTGGGTCTTTATAACTAATAGGTACGACATTGCTACCCGCTTCTAGAGCCGCAAGGGTGAGCGATCCCGCAACGCCATCAGGAATTAGACCATAGGTCTTTTGAGCCAGAATAACTGCTTCTTGGGTCATTGGACCTTTAATGCCATCGATCGCACCACCATAAAACCCGCGATCGCTGAGTAGCTGCTGTAGATTTTTAATCGCGTCGGATTTATTAGGACTATCAACCGCAGGTTTCACGTCCGAAATTGGCGTAGTTGGAACTGTATTCGCGGCATTAGCTTCGTAGGTATCTGCTTGCAAAGCGGCTAGGGTCTGAGCGCCAGCAACTCCATCGGCATCTAATTTATAAAATATTTGCGCGGCAACAATTGCTTCTGTAGTGGCAGCTCCCTTTACCCCATCGATCGCCCCTGGGTTAAAGCCGCGCTTGGCTAGTAACTGTTGAATGTTTGCCACCTCAGGCTGGTAAGCAAAAGCACCACTAGGCATATTCATCGCGATCGCGCTGGCGGCTAGCCCTACACAGAGGAGCGACTTAGCTTGCTGTGAAGATTGAGCGATCGAATTCAACAATTGACAATCCACATTCCGATCAATAGATTCGCCTTGCTCTAAGCGTTCGCAAAGCATTTCACCATGAAGATAAGCAACAAGTTCCATATAGTTCAGCCTCAATAAAAAATGCCATTAGGCTTATCAATTGACTCTTTAGCATCAGTAAAGTAAGCAGCTAAACATAAGTAAACTTAAAATCTAGAAGAGCGTAACATCCGCGTAGCGAGCGGTACGCTCTCTGGTTTTGGTTGTTAATTATGCTGAACTACTTATGTAATTTCAGATTTTGAGAGGACTCATCTTTCGCAAAGCGATCGATGAATTGCCGTCTTAAAAATACATACTCAAACTACAGGCTTAAACTACATGCTTAACAGAGACGATATATTTACCTGTACTTATATTGTAAGGAAAAAACAAGTAAATGTCAGAAATTGCTTGTTTCTATAACCGAATTATAGCTACCGCCAACTGTATCAGGACATAAAACCCAAGATCGGGTTGCCGCACGGAGCGCGACAACACGATCTTGGGCTTTAATTCTGTCCTAACAAGACTGGCGGTAGCTATAAATCTATAGATCCTGCTTGTCATACTATGAAAAGACCGCCTCTCTCTTTTAGGTTTTAAGTTTTTTCGCGATCGCCTCTGCCAGTCCATCTAGGGTATATTCCTCAGCTTCACAATCGACACGCCCCAACAACTCATAACAAGTGCTAGAAGTCTGAGGACCAATGGAGGCAATTTTTACCGAGGCTAGCCAAGATTGCCAAGTCTCCCGACTAACAACCCGATCTAGTAGCAAACAAAAATGTCTCACCGTCTTTGAGCTGGCAAAGGCGATCGCATCTAGATCTTGATTTTGAATGGCTTCTAGGGCTAAGGGATCGATCGCTTCAGGACATCCCGACTCGTAGGCTGCGATCGCCTCGACCACAGCCCCATGCTGCTGCAACTGCTCCACCAAAATCTCGCGCCCACCCGATTCAACACGCGGAAATAACAACCTTTTGCCTGTTAAAACATGATTGCCCGTCAGAAAAGCATCGATCAAGGAATCAGCAATAAAATCTACGGGTACTAAATCGGGCGTAATTCCATAATTTGCCAGAACTTCGGCTGTTTTGCGCCCTACTACGGCTACTTTAAGGGAATGCAAAGCACGACTATCTTTACCAGATTTTTGCAAGCGCCCAAAAAAGCTCTCCACCGCATTTGCGGAAGTCAAAATCAACCAATCATAATGGGCGAGATCGGCGATCGCGCGATCAAGCATTTCCCAACTGGTCGGCGGCAAAATCGCTAAAGTAGGCATCTCGATCGCCTTTGCGCCAAGACCGATCAGCAAATCCGTAAACTGACTAGCCTGCCCCGCAGACCTCGTTACTAAAATAGTTTTCCCTTGCAACGCAAAATTTTCCTTTTCTGGACTCTGCCCAAAATTTTCCAACGATCGCTCACCCTGCATCGACAATTGCTCATGAAACTTTACGACTTCACCAATAACAATCACCGCAGGCGATAGGGAGCCATCTGGCAATTTGGATTGAATGTCCGCCAGAGTCCCCGTCCATACCTGCTGTGCGATTCTTCCACACCAGCGCACGATCGCCATTGGGGTATCCCCCGATTTGCCTCCCTGTAATTTTGCCAATAATCTCGCCAGATTATTTGTCCCCATCAAAATTACCAGCGTCGGGATTTGCGCGATCGCCTCCCAAGGCAACCGCTCCAAATCATGCCCCGTCATCACCGCAAAGCAAGAACTCGCTTCCACTTCCGTTAGCGGAATCCCCGCTAGCATCGGCGCGGCGATCGCACTAGAAATCCCTGCCACGACTTCCCATTCACAATTTGCATCTTGTAAAGCAAGTATCTCAGGTAGCGATCGCCCAAATATCCAAGGATCGCCACTTTTGAGCCTCACCACACGCTTACCTTTTAAGCAATATTCCACCAACATTTGGTTGATTTCGGCTTGTTTGACGCTCTCCTGTCCGCCCCGTTTACCCGCAATAATGCGATCGCATTTCTCTGGAGCCAGATCTAATAAAGTGCGATCGACCAGTGCATCACTAATAATTATTTCAGCAGTACATATCAAATCCCTAGCGCGAACCGTCAGAAACTCCACGCCACCAATTCCTGCGCCCACAATAAAAACTTTACCTTTCATCCTGTGCAGCTATTTTGCTAAAGCCTTTTCATGTTGACCGCGCAACTGTCCGCAAGCTGCGTCAGCCTCTAGCCCTCTTGTCCGACGCACACTCACTGCTATTTTATGGTCTTCTAAGATCTGGACAAAGGTTTGAATTGCCCTCTCGCTGGGGCGTTTGTAATCGGCATCGGATACAGGATTATAGGGGATCAGATTAACGTGACTTTGGAAACCACGAATCAAATAGGCGAGTTCCTGCGCTTGCTCCGCAGAGTCATTCACTCCCGCCAGTAGCGTATATTCAAAACTAATTCTGCGCCCAGTGATCTCTACATATTCGCGACAATCATCCATGAGGGCGATCAGGGGATAGCGATCGGCGGAGGGAATTACTTGGGCGCGAACTTCCTGCGTGGGGGCATGGAGGCTGACCGCCAGCGTGACTTGCAAATGTTCTTCCGCAAATCGGGGGATTTGATTGGGAATGCCAACCGTAGAAACGGTGATATTCCGCTGACCGATGCCAATATCTTTGTTGATGACCCCGATCGCTCCAACTAAATTTTCATAATTGAGCAGGGGTTCACCCATGCCCATAAACACGATATGGCTGACGCGCTGCTGCATTACTTCCTGTACGGTCAGCACTTGGTCGATGATTTCATGCTTGGCTAAGTTGCGCCGAAATCCACCTTTACCCGTGGCACAAAAGTCACAGCCCATAGGACAGCCCACCTGAGTGGAGACGCAGACCGTCAAGCGTTTACTGGTAGGAATACCAACGGTTTCGACAATTTCGCCGTCGGCTAGTTTTAAGAGAAATTTCTCCGTCCCATCGCGAGTTTGTTTGTGCAGGTAAATCTGCGATCGCCCAATTTCCACGGTTGGGTTTTGGGCAAATTCTTCGCGCCATGCCTTCGGAAAAACCGTAATATCGTCAAGACTCCGCGCCCCTTTTTCATACAGCCACGCATAAAGCTGCTTACCGCGATAACTAGGCTGCCCCTGCGAAACTACCCATTCCGTGAGTTCGGATTGCGATCGCCCCAATAGTGGTAGGATTTTGGGAGCAGAATTTGGGAGCATATTGGCAATCATGACAGAGTAGCAAATGGGACAGGTATATTGATTTTATCAAATTTCCTACGCAACTCAAACTCAGTCACGCTGCGAAGCTGATTTCTCCGAAACCGTCAAGGAATTAACCTCGAAAATGCGAAGAGATTTTCCGATCAAAAAACGATACTTATCTTGTCTGAGAAGGGTATAAAGATGGGAAAATTCGATCTATAGCCTTTAATGGAAATACAATTCTTACAGCACTTTTTGGTGTGTCAGAGACCAAGAAACCCTCTTTACATAAAGTATTTAGAATGGTACGAGCTTGTCTAGTCTGATAACCAGTGATTTGTGAAGCAGACTAGAGCCTTGGGCAGAAGTCAAATTACTTGGAATGTTGTAGCAATTAAATTCTTTGTATGATTGAGAAGTTAAGTCTTTTAGATGCATACCCAAAAACCGCTACTGGGAGAAGATTACAGTATTTTTATCCTGTACTCAGAGTTGGTGTATAAGAATATATGATAATGACTCATCTTTAATCTCTTTGTATTTATGCCCAAAGCTCTAGCGTCAAAGTACAAGAGGCATCTTTAATACTTTTGTATAATTAAACCGAAACAAGTACATGGATAACCATCTACACTGAGTTTCAGATGTGCGCCCTGATTACTATCCCCCCAAGTTTCTTTGGATAACCAGCCTTCTCCTACAGCATAGGGTGGTAGGTCGATGAACCTATCTAGCGGCTGACTTCCTACATCAAAGTTTAGCGTTGCGACCTTATGTCCCTCACTTACTAGTCTGTTATAAATATCTTTAAAATGACGATCCTGAAAAATCACAGTTGACCAATTGTCTATAGTTTCGGGTTCGTTTGTATAGTTGTACTCAGTAGTATGCACTGCGATCCCACCTGATTTCAAAACCTTAAGGGAATTCTCGATAAAGTTTAAACCATTATTTATAGACCCTAGATGCTCTAGAGCGCATATAGACCAGCAAAAATCATAGCTATCATGCAAGTTTTCGGGAATCTCGTTCATGTCAACATATTTTAGTCTAACGTTCTGGGTAAACGTCTCTTTATCAACAATGGTTGAAAAAAAAACTTGTTCGAGCATATTAGTATGCTGACCAGTTTCCATCCACCCTAATCCTTTAACTTTGTCCGGATGCAAATCTGTCACTGTAATTTGCCATCCCATTGAAGCAAACAGAGATGGGAGAGGCTCTTGACCACAGCCAAAACCTATACCAGTCAGTTCTTGTTTATCTCCAAAATGATTGTATATAGCTTGTGGAACATAGCAAAGTTCCCATATTTTTCGATGATAAATGGGATCGATTTTTAATTGTTGACACCAATATTTGAGCCATTTGCTCTCTATATCTTCTTGAGTAGTCGCTTTAGATTGAAGATTAATGGGTTGGAAACTTAACTCTTCATCCATATCTAAGTTATCCCTGCGAAGATCTTTAGCTAATTCATAGCCAAAGTTTTTTATATTTAAACGCATTGACTTAATATCGCGAAGGAGTAAGTTCAATTCATTGATGTTAGGCTGTCCCTCCTTAGATAGTTGAAGCAGCGACCTAATAAACTCATTTTTGCTAAAGTCAGCAAAAAAGGTTGAGTCAGATTTACTGATTTTATTCCCATCATTAACTTCTAGCTCTATCAATAAATCTAGTTTCTCAAAAAGAGGCTTAACGTGCTTGGAGGCTTTATCCAAACTATCTGTATCAGGGTTATTACAGAAAACCACAAAAACTTCATTCGCAAAAACTGGAGGATATTGTTCGTCTTTAATCTTTTCTAATATCGAATAATTAATATCCTTCATCATTCCTTTGTGAATCACAAACCACTGGATACCATCATTCAAATTTTCCTCGACAAAGCGGAGATACGAGATAACAGAAGTGATGGTTTCACCAAATTCGTTGGGAGCGAATACTTTGTCAGTAGATTTCATTTTGCTTCTTAAAAAATCTACTATGTTTGACCAGTATGGATCATTGAGGGGGAACGGCATAGACATTTTAACCTTTTTTGCTAATAAGTATTTAGTTAAGTAGTAACTTGATTAGATTATCTTTGTATAGGCTTTGTAAAGTTTTTCCTTGTAATTTTCCATACTAAATATTTTCAACCTTTCTTTCCCTGATTCAATTAGCTTTGATCTGACGTGAGGATTATTTATCAGTTTCTCAATACCTTCTCTGATGTCATCTGAGTCATAGGGGTCTATGTATATAGCTGCATCTCCACACACTTCTGGCAGAGAAGAAACTTTGGAAGTAATCACTGGACAATTAAAAGACATTGCTTCTAATGGAGGTAATCCAAATCCCTCATACAAAGATGGAAAAACAAAACAAAAAGCTCCTGTGTACAGGTAACCTAAATCTTTTCTAGGTAAGTAATTAAGAATTTTTACTTTTTTTGAGAAATTTTTTCCGAACAGATTTTTAATATTATCTATTGTATCTTTCCACAACCACGCTTTTTTGCCGACTATAACCAGTTTCATGTCTGTATCCAAGCCTTTATAAGCTTCTACCAGCCTTCCTACATTTTTTTTGGGCTCTATGGCACCCACAAAGAGAATATATTTTTGAAATTCTAATGAATATCGATCTAACACACTACTAACTGAATCTTCTTTAATTAAAGCAGAGTTATTGATGATAGGTTGATAGGTTAAGAATACTTTCTCTGGATCTATGTCAAAACATTGAAGGATATCTTGCCTTGCGCTTTCAGAAACAGTTAGGATTAGATCGGATTTTTTGATTGTGCTATCCACAATATTGAAAAAGTACTTTTTATCGTCTAACGTTGTGTAAGGGAGTTTCAGAGGGACTAGATCGTGAATAGTCGCAATTGTTTTAGCATTTTTTATTTTGATTGGTATGGGATAAGTCATGTGCCATACATCTATTTTTCTTGAGACATTTACTGTTGTATTGAGTCTTGCAAGTCTGTATAAACTATTCGCTAGGGTATAACATCCACTAATATTAAGTATTTTCCCACTGGCTGATAAATTACTAAAGATGAAATCACTTTCTTGCTTTATGACAAATTCAGTATTTGGAATTTCTTTAATGTGATTAAAGTACAGTTTTAGAAATAGTTTTAACAGTTTTAACTTTGAACAATCTATTTCACCTTTTTGATCATCAAAAAACATACTCTCAACTAACAATGAATTATCTCTATCAGTAACATGGCGACTACACAACAAATCAACGTTCACACCAAGAGAAATAAGTGCATTGACAAGAGTTGTAGCATAAGTTTTTATTCCTGTACCCTGCTGCATCTCTAAGTTATATCCATCTACAATTACATTAATCTTATTTAAATCCATTTGACTTACAGTTTGATCTGGCACTGGTCAGCTAAATCATGATCGACGTATTTGCGTCTTTTTTATCGGCATGAAACAGACGTTTCAGAACTCATCCCACATTCCCACATCCCCCATTAGCTGACCAGTGCCAAGGTTAGCTTCTCCATAAAGCTTACTGCAAATCGATCCGAACTTTATTGCCGATCTTATGGCTGATTTAACTGTTGGATGTGCTATAGAGTTTATAGATCGGGTGTGGCTTACTACAGCTATTTCTTAGATTTCTTGATATAGTAAATTCGCATAATATTCGCTAGTAATTTATGAAACGTCGTCAACTTTTACTGACATTGTTGGGAGTACCTGTAGTTGGCGCTTTAGTTTATGAGGCGATCGCCAAATCAAAAGTCCCATTGAACAGTCAATATGAACCTGCATTAGCGAAGTCACCATCAAGTAGCCCTAACCAAACTTCTGAAGCAAACTCAGAAATATCCCTAGAAACCACCGAGGAGCCATTACTACGCTTTGCTGCGATCGCCGACAATGGCTTTGGTAGCGCCGACCAGATGGCGGTGGCTAAGTCCATGTGGGAAACCTATCAACAAAAGCCCTATGCCTTTGTGTTAATGGCAGGTGACAATATCTATTCCTATGGGGAGATCAAATTAGCCAAGGCTTATTTTGAAGAACCCTATGCCCCATTGCTCAAAGAGAATGTGAAATTTTATGCTGTGCTGGGCAATCACGATATTGCCAAGACTAATAACGGACTCGATCAGATTAATTACAAGCCTTTTAACATGAGCGATCGCTACTACACTTTCACCAAAGGCGAAGTTGCGGAGGGAACCGTAGAATTTTTTGCGATCGATACCAATGGCAATGCCGATTGGGAAACGCAGCTTGCTTGGCTCGATCTCCAATTAACCAAGAGTAAAGCACCTTGGAAAATTGTCTATGGACATCACCCCCTTTATTCATCGGGCAGACATGGCAGCGACCCCAAACTCGCCGCCAAACTCGCGCCTTTATTTGCCAAACATAAAGTGCCTATATATCTCTGCGGACATGATCACGGGTATGAGCGGTTCAACCCGATCGATGGCACGACCTACATTGTCAATGGTGGCGGCGGCGCACCTTTATATAAATTTACAGGATTACCTCAAACCGCCTTTGTGAGTTCCCAGCATAGCTTCATGACCTTTGATGTCTATCAAGATAAAATCATCACCAAAGCGATCGCGACCGATGGCAAAGTCTTCGATCGCGCGATCATCACTAAGGTTTAGCGATAATTCACCACTAGCATCCCAGCCATAATTACCTTGAGGGCAAAGCATCGCCAAGCTTAGAATAGATATCCTTAACTAATCTGTTAATCCCATGAGTTTATATCTGTACGCAATTTTGCAAGCTGAAAATCTGGATCTCATTCAAAATCTCGATCTCCAAGGTATGAATGCTCAATCCGTCCAGTTTCATGCCCTCCCCCCCTTTGCAATCGCCTACAGTGAAGCCCAACAAGAACGCTATCTAGCCAGTCGCGCCAACCTCATCACCCATGAAACCGTTTTAGAATCGCTGATGAAAGTGATCGATCCGCATCAAGCCGTTCCCCTCCCCTTACAGTTTGGGCTAGTGGTAGAAAACTGGGAAGATGTTCAACGCGACCTGCTCATCCCTTACGAAACCAAGCTCAAGGAGCTAATTCACAACCTAATTGGCAAGCGGGAGGTAAGCGTCAAATTATTTTGGAATCAAACCGAAGAATTAAACCTTGCTGTTGCCGAAAATGCGGGCTTGCGCCAAAGGCGCGAAGCTTTAGTTGGTAAGGTCTTGAGCATGGATGAGGCGATCGCGATCGGTCAAGAACTAGAATCGGCGATCGAAGAACGCCAACAAGTAATTATCACAGCCTTCTTAAATACCCTGAAACCCCTATCCCATGAATATGCTGAGGGCGAACTACTCACGGAAAGCATGATTTATAACGGCTCTTTCCTCATCGATTGGGACAAAGAACCCGAATTTGCCGCTGCCGTTGAAGCCCTCGATCAACAATTTGAAAACCGCCTCAGAATTCGCTACAACGACTTCACGGCTCCCTACAACTTTGTCAAGGTAGATCGAGATTCGCGCATTAAGTAGCTAGGCATAATTAAAAACCAAAACCAGAGAGCATACCGCCCGCATAGCGGGCGGTATGGGCACTGGTCAATAAATTAGTGATGTGAGAAAATAGAGGCAGAGACAAGGAGAAAGCAATGAAATGCCCCCACTGCCAGAGCCAAAAGATCATCAAAAATGGCAAACATCACCACCAAGATGGCAAAGCTATCCAGAAC
>NZ_SELU01000121.1:0-2355 GCF_006861605.1 Pseudanabaena sp. UWO310
GATTTTGATGACCGTCTCATGTTGAATGCGGCTGGCTTATGGAACTTCTATTTAGATTTTGCTTGCAATGGACAGAAAAAGTAAAATCACCTCTGTGCTTTGCTTTTATTTCCCAACAAGTCTATTATCTGTCACCCAACCAAGAGGTTTAAATAGAATTGTTTGAGCGACTGCATTAATCAAGCTTTTTTGCTGCTTGTTTGAGATCGGGCTGCGACCATTTAATAAAAGGCATATGGATCTCATACTCCCACACATCTCTGGAAAAGCTCGTCAGATATCCATTCAAGTGTTCCCTTAAAATTGCTAGCTAATGTGGGTAGCAACTCAATGTAAGCAGCTTGACGAATTAAATGACCGAGATGACCTTGCACTTCATAGCGATCGAAGATTTTGGCAACACTTTCATTCATTCCCAATTTCATGAGCGTTCCTCTCATTTCAATTTCTGCGGCAATGGGGGAATGACCTTCAGATAGAGCTTGCAAATTATGGGCGATCGCTGCTCCCTGTTGATAGGCAACTTGAGCCGTTAAGGGCAAAGGATGTTCCATCACGGCACAATCTCCACCAGCAAACACTTCTGGGAAATCAATTAATTCTAAAGTGTCAGTGAGCTTTAGTCGTCCCTGTCGATCTCGACCTCCTTCTGGAATCGATAATGTATCGATGAGAGGATTTGTAACAATTCCCGTCGTCCAAATAATCGTTGCGGCGGTAATTTCTTCTACTTGATCGTTTCGTTTAATTACAATAATATTGGGGCGTACTTCGGTTACTGTGGTTTCAAGCATGACTTTTACGGATACCGAGCGCTTGTGCAATGCATCTTCTGCCGTCTGCCGCAAGTGATCGTCATCGCCTTTGAGAATCTTTTTACCTCGTTGAATGAGTAATATACGAATATCAGAAATCTCACCACCTAAAGAGTCATACCAGTCAGGTAATAAATCCGCTAAAGTTGCTGTTAGCTCAACTCCAGTCCGACCTGCTCCTAAGATTACAAAGGTCAATAAAATCTTTTTTTGTTGTAATGTTTCACTTTGAGTAGCTCGTTGCAAACAATCTCTTAGCTGCTTACCTAAGGTCATCGCATCTTCGATAGTCGAAAACGGCACGGTATATTCTTTGGCTCCTTTAACACCACTGTAACTCACCACACCACCGAGCGATAACACTAGATTACTGTAAGTGTAATGCAATCCAGAGGCTAAGCTAACCTTTCGCTGTTGTAAGTCAATCGATTGTACATTATCTCGAATAAAGGTAATCCCACTCTTATGCAAAAGAGCGTCATAACGATGGCTAATAAACTGCATGTTCATCTCACCACTAAGAACCTCATACAAGAGAGGTTTAAAAATGAAACTCCAATCGCGATCAATCAGAATTGTGGGAGTTGTATAATGCTGACGACTCAAATGTAACGCTGTAAATAAGCCTGTGAATCCACCACCTAAAATTAAAGTTGGCAGTGTTTCAGGAGTGATTAGCCGTTGAGGAACTTCTGCTATTTTGTCTAAAGTATTCGACATATTCGTTATTTCCTATTAGAAATCTAGCCTTAACAAGGGACTTAAGCCCCTTGCCTGTCAAAGATGCTTTAGCTACGAACTAGAGGTGTATCAACTAGATGTTCGGCAATAAACCATACCTGAATTTCATGCGTTCGTAGTACATCGCTAACTAATAAGTCATTAGTTCCATCATCTCGATTCGCCATAGTTTGAGCAATTCCTTCACGGACTTCGCGCAGGATCGACTCATGGGCTTCTAGTAACCGCGACAACATGACGGGAATTTCTTCTACACCATTAGGAGGACGTTCAATCCTTGTCAATTCGGCAACATGCCGCGGATCGGCGATCGCCACACCGCCTAAGGTTTGTACTCGTTCGCCCAGCATATCAATCAGCTTAAGTTGCTCATTTGCATGTTTATCAAGTAAAAGATGTAACTGATAAAACGTGTTACCACGCATTAGCCAATGATGTTTTTTGTAGAGACTGTAGAGGATAATGCTATCAGCAAGCACTTGGTTGAGATGTCTACAACTCTCAAATCGAGCAGTACTAGCTAAAGCGATCGGTAAGTTACGGATAGTTCCAAACGACTGGATCTCTTGTCCGTGCTGATGCAGAACAGGCTGACTGCAATCTATCGGAATATTTGAGAGAGAAGAATTGGTTGGCATAAAAGTTTCCTAAATTATCTTCTTCCCCCTTTACAAGGGCAGGGCTGTTTCAAGAATGGGTAATAGAGAGATTAAAAGAGTAAAGATGACATGGCAGGTATATTGTGAGATATTTGGTCGATAGCAGACTTTATCGACTCAAACCCATGCATTCTAAATAT
>NZ_SELU01000061.1:0-34356 GCF_006861605.1 Pseudanabaena sp. UWO310
ACATTCTTGCAACAATTCATCGAGCAGTTCTTTGCGTATATTCATCTGTTTTGGTGTTAGTAGTTGTGTGTCTAGATTGTCTCTCTGTATATATCCCAGACTTTACACAAAATACTCTACACTCTCCTCTTGACTATGCTATCCTTTAAAAATTATTCTTTGCTTAATTAGAAACCGCTATAAGTAGTTCCGCATAATTAAAAACCAAAACCACAGAGCATACCGCCCACTATGCAGGCAGTATGCTCTTCTAGGTTTTAAGTTTACTCTTAGCTACTTACCTTATCCTTGAATTAGGAAAGGAATTAATAAAGGAATTAGTAAACTTTATTTCTGACCAGAGCTTTTTGAGGTTTGCTTCGTAAGCCCTTTGCCGATTAACTGATGTTTCCAAACATAGCTTATCTCTTTTTTGAGAATACACAATTTATCAACATTTAGGTTTATTTTGATCGTCAAAACATATGCTGAAGAAGATCGCGAACTAAAAGTATCGATCCGTACTAGCCTTCAAGCATCGAGCATTGATGGGAGTTTATCAACGGTTTTTAGCAATATCACAAGTGGCGTTCTCCTCAGTAGCTTTTTGATAGATCTTGGTGCAAGTCCTTTTGAGATTGGGATGGCAGTTTCTTTGCCAATGCTAGCGAATTTGTTACAGCCTTTAGGAGCTTTATTATCTAATCGCTCTCATAGTCGCCGTAACTATGGGATCTGGACATTTTTACCATCTCGACTCCTTTGGTTGGTGCTACTCATTGCCCTTATTCTGAAAGGTTCAAATGCCAATTTGTCTAACGAACTAGTCTATTTAACATTAACTTTGGTCTTTACTTCCAATATCTTAGCGGCTCTAGGTAGTGCTTCTTGGATGAGTTGGCTCGCAGCTTTAGTTCCTGCGAAACTACGCGGTCGCTACTACAGTGTGCGTAGCATTGTGAGTAATGTTACGGGCTTGCTTTGTTTACCGATCGCCAGTTTTATAATCGCTAATTGGCAGGGTGGAAGCATAACAGGATATGGACTGGTACTGAGTGGGGGGATTTTAGCGGGTGTAGCGAGTTTAACCTGTCAACAATTTATGATCGATATCAATCCTCAAAAATATCGAACTGCTTGTCAAATCGAATATCAATCTGAACGGGAAAGAGAACAGGAATACCCTCAAACGAATCTATTTAACAATCTCATCGCTCCATTTTATGATCGCAATCTGATCGTTTTTCTAATCTACGTTGCTTTTTGGGGATTTGCTGTAAATCTCAGTGCGCCCTTTTTTAATCTCTATATGTTAGAGAATCTGGGGGTCGATATCACTTGGGTAACAGTATTCAGCAGTCTATCGAGTGGTGCAAATATGTTGATGCTATTAGTATGGGGAAGATTAAGCGATCGCTTTGGCAATCGTCCTTTATTAATATTTGTGGGTATAGCGATCGCAATTACGCCTCTATTTTGGTTGATAACGAGCCTAGCCCAAGTACAAGACCAATTGTGGTTATATTTGATCGTTTTCCATCTTTTTTTAGGGGGAACTTGGGCAGCAATTGATTTAGGGAGTAATAATATTCAGATTGGTATTGCCCCGATGGAACATCATGCCACTTTTTTTGCGATCGCCTCAGCGATCGCAGGTGTGAGCAGCGCATTAGGTACAACTGTAGGAGGGGCTCTAGCCCAATATGCCCATTATGAAGGAATTTTCGGGGTGTTTGTACTTTCCGCAATTCTTCGTTTATTTGCGATTATTCCTTTACTATTTGTCCATGAGAATTTATAGCTATATTCACTTAAGTCAGGACATCAAACCCAATAGAGGGGGCGCGAAGCGCCGCAACTCTCTATTGGGTTTGATGTTTGTCCTAACATTACTGACTATAGCTATATCAACAAACAAGCCGATGAAAGTGTCGGATTATTTGCAATAGCTCCGAGATGGAAGTCAGAGATGATGTGACGAAGGAAGTCAAACCCAAGACGAAAAATGCTTGTAAATAGCGAAGAGAGCATACCGCCCGCTGCGCGGGCGGTATGCTCTCTGGTTTTGTTTTTTAATTATGCCTAGCTACTTAGTAACGCAAGTGGTGATAGGTATATGATTAGATGCTTATAAAATACCAACCTTCGGGAAATCTTGATCCAAGACTTTGGATGCCGTAATTCCTTCCCATTGCTTGAGAATTTCGCCATAAATGCTGCGGAAATCTACTTGCATTGCCAGATTGCCTTGAACGAGGCTATCTAATGCGGGTTGACCACCGTATAAACCACCACGTACATTTCCCAATAACAGAACGGGAGCAGCCGTACCATGATCGGTTCCGCCATTGCCGTTTTCGGCAGGACGACGACCGAACTCGCTCTGTACCATAATTAAGACATTTTTTTGCATATTATGGGCTTGGATATCGCGATCGAGGGCAGCTAGCCCTGCACCCAGATCGCCCAGCAATTGCTGGTGGCGGCGTATCTGTCCCGCGTGCGTATCCCAACCGCCAATTGTTAGATATACCACCTTTGGCTGTGACTCTAAAACTCGACCTAGCAACGCAAATTGATTGCCAATTCCCGTTTTAGCATAGCCATGATTGGCTTGACGTTGATTGAGATCCTTAGTGAGTTGTTTGACAGCCTCCTCACTATCAAGAACCGAGCGGCGCACCTGTTCCGCAAATTCGGAACCTTGGGGATTGTTATAAACTGAGCGCATTGCCTCTCCCAGTTTCCCCCGTTGCTGAACGGCTAGATTGGGAGATAGTTGCAGATAGCGATCGCTGTCACCTGTAAGGGCGAGGGGATATTCTTCGCCAAGAAAAATCGCGTCGGCAGTTTTCGCCTTCACATCGGTTAAATACCTTGCTAACCAACCCGTATCGCTTGCTCCTTGAGGATGGGCGCTTTGCCAGATTTCCTTAGAACGAAAGTGCGAGAGATTGGGATTGGGATAACTGACATTCTGAACGATCGCCAAACGTCCCTTGTCTAAAATCGGCTTTAGCTCCTTGAGAGCGGGATGGAAGGCGGCTTGATTGGAAATGGGAATCCCATCTTTAATCGCGATCGTAGGGCGCAGTTTGCGATAATTGGCCTCATTATAGGGAACGATCGTGTTTAACCCATCATTCCCCCCTGCGAGTTCGATTACGACAAGGGTTTTGCGATCGCTACTTAAAGCAGCGCTACTGCAACTGGGAGCGACGATCGCCATCGCGGCTGTGCTGCTCATCAAGGCGAGAAAATCTCTTCTATTCATATTCCTTGTTTATCCTTCTGCTCATCTTTCAAGTGTTTCTAAAATAACGATCAACTCAGCTTGACAGGGCTTACTTTTGCTTAAATTTAAGTTGGATTTAAGCCAGTTGATAGATTGGCGAAGCGAGAATCAAGGCAGCAATTTCCCGCTTAGATAACCCCGTAAATTGCGATTCTAATTGACGATCGCCATTACCATCCAGCAGCACTGTGACCATATCTTTAGCACTGTAGCGATCGGGATCGAACTTAAATCCACCATCATCGCCATACTCCTTCGTGAATTGCTGGGCAACATTAATCCTTGTCAATAAAGAAGGCGCAGTCAACCAACCCTGATCTCCCTGCCAACCTTTCACCGATGGCGCATTATAGGGAACTTGCCCCATTGCCCGTAAGTCGCCAATTACGCGATCGCTATCGGACTCGATTTGCAGTTGGCGCAAACTACTCAAGACAAAATACAGTGGTGTTTTGAGATGGCTGCGATAGGATTTACTACTATAAAATTCAGGGCTATTAAAAACTGCCGCCACTACTGCTTTGATACTGCGATTATTCTTTTGGTATACCCCCGCAAGGCGATCTACGATCTCAGGTTCGGGATTGCGGTAAGCCAAGGTACTCCAAAGATCCACGGCTAACTTTCTGGCGGTAACAGGATGGTTTGCTAAGATTTCGACCACATCCTGAGTGCTAAGTTTGCCAGTATGCCCCAGATAAGTCTTAAGCCCGTCATCGTGGCGACGAGGCACAAAGGTTACATCCGCCACGCCCATCTCAGGACGCAATTTGACTTGCCAGCCCGTTAGCGCCCTTGCCCCTTCTTGGATGTCCTTTTCAGTGTAATTTCCTTGCCCAAGGGTAAACAATTCCATGACCTCGCGGCTGTAATTTTCGTTAATCTTGCCTGAACGATTTTGATCATTGTCCAAATAATTGAGCATGGCTGGGCTGGTGGTGATCTGCATCAGCAACTCTTGGAAATCACCCATAGCATAGGTGCGGAGTCTCCTTTCGTAGTCCAGTAGGAGTTGCGCTCGACCAGTTTTGCGAAGGGATACCACAAAGCGATCGCGCCAAAAGTTGACAATGCGCTCATGCAAAGGATTACTTGCCTTTACCATCTGCGGCAATAACCATTTCCACAGGGCTCTTGCCTGATCCTGCTTTCCTTTTTGGACTATAGGCATTGGTGCGGGTACATTGATCTCAGGTGATGTATTCAACCATGTTGATAGCAATGCGTCAGGGGTAGTATCGCTGTTGAGTTCGTCAAGGGTTGCCCCAAATCCTGCCCTTCTTAAGAAATGAGCTTTCTGTACGATGCGATCCATAGGTTTATGTCCATGCTGAAGCTATTTGGTTAGCATTGATGACTTTGCTTTAGACTTTGCTTTAGACTGCCCATCACCCATAAAAGTTCTAACGACGACCAATTTTTTGGCTCATTTCTCGACTCGTTCTCTGGTATTCATGGACGATGGGTAATCGCTCATTCTGAAAGTTTTGTAAAGCTTCAGCAATACTATGACTAGATTTGAGATGTTTCACCAGAGATAGTCCATCCTCCCAACCAGAAGTCATTCCCCTCGCACGGGTCGGACTTTTGGCATGGGCCGCATCACCAATTAAGAGTACTCGACCACTGTAGATCTGGGGCAAGGGATCGATATCATAGGAATAGCGGCAGATAATACTTTCTAAAGGGGTAGAAACAATGACATTTCTGGCATCCTCAGGTAGTTTCGCTAATTCTTGAGGAGGAATGGCAATATTAGCAGGTTGCAATCTGCCGATTTCTGAATCGTCTAGCGCCTGTTCGACAAAGAAGCCCCAATGCGTTCGATTTGCACCAATATGGAAGAAGTTCGCATAAATCCCTCTTCCACGAACGTAAACGAAAAAGTTTCCTTCGGGACAGAAGCTATCATCAACTACGATTCCCCGCCAAACGAGATCGCCAAGGTAGGATGGTTTTAGATCTGGAGCGACGGACTGACGTACCTTTGAGAGAATTCCATCTGCACCAATGATTAAGTCTCCTTCCCAATGACTTCCATCCTTAAAATAGGCGATCGCTCTATTTTCTGTTTGTGTGATTGCAGATAAATGTGCATTAAAATGAATTATATTCGCTGGCAAGGTTTCGAGAATTGCTTCTAAAATTGCCTTGCGATGTACGAGCATTCCTGGTAGTTCGTCTTCGGCGTAGGTGACGGTTTCTGCATTGATCAATCCACCCTTAAGATTGCGAAACTCAAATAATTTAACAGGATCGCCAGAGTCGATAATTTTTTTGCTGATCCTCGGATTTCCTTCATGCAGAGCTTTCATGCCAGCTTGGACAATCAGAATGCCACATCCATCGGTACGAACCACGGGTGCTTTCTCAAACAAATCAACTTGAAAGCCTTCTTGAATTAATAAACTGGCGAGATAAGCACCTGATGTCCCCGCACCGATAATACCGATCCTGCTCTTAGTAGAAATCATCTGGAGCCTCGCTTAAATTTATCTCTTTCAGATAATTATAGCTGTCGCCCCTTGCCTTAAGACAAGATCAAGCCCCAAGAAGAGAAGGTTGGCGCAAAGCGCCAACCTTCTCTTCTTGAACGATAGCTATTGCAGTTTTCAAATGAGTGCGTACTCATTTGAAAACAAAAAAACAATCCTAATAAGTAGCTAGGCATAATTAAAAAACAAAACCAGAGAGCATACCGCCCGCGCAGCGGGCGGTATGCTCTTCTGGGTTTTAAGTTTACTTATGCCTACGGCAAAATGAAAACCGCAATATATAGCGATTGCCAGAAACGTTGAAATATTGAAATGTTGAAATATTGAAAGCGCCCAACACCAAAAGGAGAGGAGTGGCAACTTATGCCACTCCTCTCTTTTTGGTGTTGCGACTATTTAATTAGACAAATTCGGCTTCGATTGTGTCTGTTTGCTGTGGGCGAGGATCGAACTCGAATAGCGAGTAGACAACATCCCGACGGATCTGGGTCATCATATCTAGGAATATTTCGTAGCCTTCGCTCTTGTACTCGATTAAGGGATCCTTTTGACCATAGCCCCGCAAGCCGACGGACTCGCGCAAGGCTTCCATTGCTTGGAGGTGGTCACGCCAGAGCGTATCAATGCGTTGCAAAATAAAGAAACGCTCGGCTTGACGCATCAAGCCAGTTTGCAATGCTTCAACTTGCGCTTCTTTGATTTCGTAGGCTCGACGCACTTCTTCCCTCAGGAATGCTTGCATTTCAGGTAAAAACATATCATCGAGTTGCTCTGGTTCAAGATCTTGGAGCAGATTCACAAACTCCTTGATTTTTTTGACCATCGCCACAAGATTCCATTCTTCAGGGGGAAGTTCGGGATTGACATAGGCATTGACGATATCATCCATCGTGCGTTCGGCATATTCGATAACGCGATCGCGAAGATTCTCCCCTTCAAGAACACGGCGACGCTCAGCATAGATCGCTCGACGCTGATTGTTCATGACTTCATCGTATTCAAAGACCTGCTTCCGAATGTCGTAATAGTAGGTTTCCACTTTCTTCTGGGCATTTTCTAGGGCGCTAGTCAACATTCCCGAACTGATCGGCATATCCTCTTCTACACGGAAGGCGTTCATCAAGCCCGCTACGCGATCGCCTGCAAAAATCCGCATCAGATTATCTTCGAGACTGAGGAAAAAGCGGGTGGAGCCGGGGTCACCTTGGCGACCGCAACGACCGCGCAACTGATTGTCAACGCGGCGAGACTCATGACGTTCCGTACCGATGACATGGAGACCACCGAGTTTAGTAACATCTTCATGCTCGGCATCGGTCACGGCTTCATATTCACGTTTGATCAGGATGAAAGCATCGCGTAATTTCTGAATGACTTCATCGTCGGTCGGAGCTTTCTCAGAGGCGACCGCAAGCATTTCTTCTGCTTCGAGTTCCGCTTGACTCATTCTTCCCAGCTTATCGACCGCAAAATCAACGGCATCCTTCAGCAAGGCTTGCGCATCCTTAGAGAGTTCGCAAGGGAAAAGACTATCGGAGACTTTCCAATTCTTCTTTCTTGCTTTTTCGGTATTGGAGCCAAAGCCTTGTCCCTTTTCGGGACGCTCGCCAAACATTCTCTGCCCTGCATTGGTAAAGTCGCTATCGTCTTCAGGACGAACGATTTGCGGCATGAAGCTTTCGCGGACTTTCAACCTCGCCATGTAGTCAGCATTACCGCCGAGAATAATATCCGTGCCGCGACCTGCCATGTTCGTGGCGATCGTTACCGAACCTTTGCGACCTGCTTGGGCGACGATTTCTGATTCGCGTTCTACATTTTCAGGCTTCGCATTCAGTAAGTTGTGAGGGATATTTTTTTCGCTGAGCAAACGTGATAGAACTTCTGATTTCTCAACACTTGTAGTTCCCACGAGCACAGGACGACCCATTTCATGCATTTCGCGACATTCTTCGGCAACGGCTCGCCATTTCGCCGCTTCGGTTTTGTAAACCACATCCGACCAATCACCTCTTCCACTCTTACGGTTGGTAGGCATGGTGGTAACTTCGAGATTGTAGATTTTGCCAAGTTCGGCTTCTTCGGTTTTTGCCGTACCAGTCATGCCACCAAGTTTGGGATAGAGCAGGAAGAAGTTTTGATAGGTAATTGTCGCGAGGGTCTGGGTTTCATTTTCGATCGCTACCCCTTCTTTGGCTTCGATCGCCTGATGCAATCCATCGCTCCAACGGCGACCGGGCATAACGCGCCCTGTAAATTCATCAACAATCGTCACTTCGTCATCGCGGACGATGTAATTGACATCTTTTAAAAATAATTCTTTGGCTTTGAGGGCATTGAACACATAATGCGCCCAAGGATCGGCTTGATCGAATAGATCCGTAACATTAAGCAGCTTTTCCGCAAGCTCAAAGCCTTCATCGGTCATGATGACGTTACGTTGCTTTTCGTCAACTTCGTAGTGGGTTTCTTTTTGTAATTGAGCCGCGATCGTTACTGCACCAATATATTTCTCGGTCGGACGTTCGACCATTCCCGAAATAATCAGCGGTGTTCGCGCCTCGTCAATCAGGATCGAGTCAACTTCGTCAATTACACAAAAGTTAAAGGGACGCTGCACCACTTCTTCGATGCTAGTCGCCATGTTGTCTCGGAGGTAGTCGAAACCAAGCTCGCTGTTGGTGGCGTAGGTAATGTCGCAGCTATAGTTTTTGCGGCGCTCGAATGGCTCCATAGAGTTTTGGATCAAGCCTACCGACATCCCCAAAAAGCGGTGGACTTGCCCCATCCATTCTGCGTCGCGACGGGCGAGGTAGTCGTTAACCGTAACCACATGCACACCTTTTCCTGAGAGGGCATTGAGGTAGCTGGGCAAGGTTGCGACGAGGGTTTTGCCTTCACCTGTTTTCATTTCGGCAATTTCGCCCCGATGAAGCACCATCCCACCTAGCATTTGTACGTCGTAATGCCGTAGCCCTAAAACACGGGTGGCAGCTTCGCGAACAACGGCAAAGGCTTCAGGTAGCAGATCGTCAAGCGGTTCACCTTGTTCGAGTCGTTGTTTGAACTCTCCTGTTTTTCCTTGCAATTCGCGATCGCTCAGCGCCGCTAACTCTGGGGCTAGGGAATTAATGAGAGCCACTTCGGGACGGAGTTTGTCAAGCTTGCGCTTATTAGGATCGCCAATCAGGTTTTTTAAGTTAAACATAGCTACCGAATGCAGTTAAAACGGGGATTGCGCCAAACGTGATCTTTAATACGATTTTGGACTACCAGTATATATTAACCGACTGTTGGGAATACGAGCTTCGGATAACCGAAGCGATTAAACGATCAGTAAATGCGATCAGTAAATGCGATCGGTTAAAGCGATCGCTTTAACCGATCGCATTTAGGGACTTACGATTTAATGAAGTACCAAATATAAAACCAGAATCGGTGGCGCGGCGGAGCCACCGATTCTGGTAAATCTGGATTGGCATCTTATTTTCTCGCAAGTCCCTTATAGCTACAGTCACTTGAATGAGGACAAATCAAACCCCAAGACTTGACTGGCGGCGCTTTGCGCCGCCAGTCAAGTCTTGGGGTTTATGTCCTCGTACATTTGGCGATAGCTATAAAACCTCAAAGAGAGTTGGCACGCGGAGCGCAGCAACTTTCTTTGGGGTTTTGATTTTGTCCTAACAAAACTGGCGGCAGCTATAAAATCACAAAATGGCGTAGCCATTTTGTGATTTGGGATAAACCTGCTTTAACGTGAATTCGGGATAATTTGAAAAGGTATTTGAGAAAGGGTTTGCGTAGCAAACCCTTTCTCAAATACCAAAAGTAAAAGCCTTGCGTAGCAAGGCTTTTACTTTTGGAAAAATTTGCCAGCTTAATCCGAACTGACGTTAAAATATTCGTTTTATGAAGGTGAATTTTATGAAAGTAAAAAGATAAAGATCTATCGATCATGCTTTAACTATCCAACACCCAATTAGAAAATTTTCTACAAACCTTAAAGAATGGATGCTTAAAGAATGGATAACAGATCAATTAGGGCTTGATTTTGTTCATCAGTACCAACGGTAATTCGTAATTTATCAGATAGTCCGACTTGATTAAAATAGCGGACTAAAATGCCAGATTCTTTGAGTTTTAAATAAATCTCTTCAGCATTGCCTTTGGGTGGAGTGGCAAGCACAAAGTTACCGTGAGATTCTAGTACGGTATAGTCGAGATTTTTGAGAGCTAAAGTAAGTTTAGTCCGTGAGGTTTTGACTTGTTCGGCGTTGGCAGTTTTGTATGCTTGATCGCGCATGGCGGCAGTGCCAACCGCGATCGCTACGGCATCAATGTTATAGCTGTCTTTAACCTTAAATAGCCCAGCCAAAAGCTGGGGATTCGCAATCCCAAAGCCCAAACGCAAACCTGCTAGGGAGTAACCTTTTGATAAGGTGCGTAGCACGATTACATTGTCAAACTCTCGCACCAAAGACAAAGCCGAATATTCGGCAAAATCGACATAGGCTTCATCGATCGCTAGAATACCTGAAACCTGCCCTGCTAATTGGCGTAAATCATCCAAAGGCACGGCATGTCCCGAAGGACTATTGGGAGAGGCGATAAAAGTCACTGCTCCATTGGCGGCCACTAATTCAGCGATCGGCAACTGAAAATTTTCACCATAGGGGACTTCGACGATTTCCGCAGGTTGCATCGCCGATAAAGTCCGATAAAGTACATAGGTAGGCATCGGATAAACCACCTTGCGATCGCGCCCTTCCGCACAAGCCCTGATCAAAATATTTAAAACATCATCACTACCATTACCCACAATTACCCAATCCGCAGGTACATCCAGAGCCTCGCTGACAGCTTGACAAAACTCATGGGCAAAGGGGTCAGGATAGCGGCGCAAAGCATCGCTATCAATGTTTTGTAAGGCCGCGATCGCCTTTGGCGAAGGCGCATAGGGATTTTCATTGGTATTCAGTTTAATAACCTTGATACCCGACTTTGGCTGTTCTCCAGGGACATAACCTGTCATGGCATCAATGGCTGGGCGGAAGTAGCTCATGGTTTAGAAAGAAAAAGAAAAATGGGAAAAATTAGGTTTGAACTTTTTATTTTATCGCGATCGCTTTATATGGGTTTAGGACTTTGCTAGCTTTAACTAGATTTCAACTAAGCTTTATCTCGAAATACGGGTAATACCTCATTACAAAAGGCTTCAGTTGCCTTAGATCGATAGCGATTGGGATTGCGAATTTGTAACAACATACGCTTGATGACCACTCCGTCAATTCGCACCTGTTGCAAAGCCCCCATTTGCAACTCTTTTTCGATCGCAGTTACTGATAAAAATGCCGCCCCCAAACCAGCTTGTACAGCATTTTTAATTGCCTCAATTGAATTTAGCTCCATGGCGATCGCTAATTGGCGCGGATCGACTCCACTATCAAGAAGCACGCGATCAATCGCCTTGCGAATAGTTGATTGCGAGTCAAGGGTAATAAATTGTAACTTGTATAACTCGTCAATCGGCAAGGCTCCAACTTGAGCAAGCTGATGGGAAATTGGTAGAATTAGCGCAAGTTCATCTTCGGCATAGGGTGTAATCTCTAGAGAGTCATGTAGATCGGCAGGAATTTCGCCGCCAATAATTGCCAAGTCTACCTGTCCGTTCGCAACACTCCATGCAGTTCGCCTTGTAGAATGAACGTGGAGTTGTACTGAGACTTCAGGATATTTTTTGCGAAACAAACCAATCATCTGCGGCATTAGATAGGTTCCTGTCGTTTGACTAGCACCTATAATTAGAGTCCCACCATTAAGATTTTGCAGATCTTCAATGGCGCGACAGGTCTCTTGGCAAAGGCTTAAAATGCGATCGCCATAGGAAAGTAACAACTGCCCAGCCTCAGTCAACTGTGCTCTTCTGCCTCCGCGATCGAACAAAGGCACATCTAGCTGTCGCTCTAGGTGTTGGACTTGCAAGCTAACGGCGGGTTGGGACACATATAGGCTATCAGCGGCGCGTTTAAAGCTACCTTCAGCAGCGATCGCCTTAAGAATGCGTAATTGGTCTAGGGTGAACGGTATATCGATCATAGAAGCAGCGTGAGAAAAGATGAGTCGGGAGGTTATTCAAGATTTTTTGAATTTAGCAGGCATTGTGGGGATTGCTCTCACAAACCGCCGTATGCGACCCTACTTCTACGGCTTAGATACCGTATTAGAAAGGACAAAGCAAGCATTAGGTCAAGGAGTACTGCAAGTTGTTGAGAACGTACCTGAAGGATTTGAGTCCTTTGAATTTCACTTTGCTAGTCATGTTGTTTTTATTTACAAGCTGACGCATGGGCTAGTCCTACTAGTACTCACAGATAGTGACCTAAAAAATGCTGACTATAGACGGGGCATTACCAAAATCAAATATTTAATCGAAACAGATACATACAACACAGTCGCATACTTTAAGCTCCTATTAGGCACAGTAACTCAGCATTCTTTACCAAATGCCAGCCGAGATGCTAACTCACCGCATACAACTGCTAAGCAGGATGTGAAGAGTGCACTCACGACCGATGGCAATGCTAAGCCTCTTCCTAACCCATATGCATCAGCTAGCTCGGTTGATACGATTCCTCAAATTGAGAAACAAGCAAGTACGGACTCAAGGGCAAAAGCGAGCAGTCCCAGCAGTAATACATCAAGTAACACCAATACAAGGGCCCAGACCAGTAACATAAATTTACAAACTCAGCCCCACAATAAGCCGCAAACACCTCCTGTATCTCCTACTAATTTTTCTGCCCCTACAGCGCCTAGTATTAGGGCTATAGCTACCGATAACCCCATACAAATTACCAATAGTTCTAATAAGCTAGTATCAGCGAAAACTGCACCGCAAGAGTATAAGTTAGATGAACTTTTAGTCGCCCTAAATAAATTAAGTCACTTTACAACCCAATACTTAGGTAAGGTTGTTGTCAAAAATTATTGGAAATCGAGTCGTCCTATTTCTGCTTGGTTAGATGAGTTTCAAGTAGATCGTGATGGCAAGATCTTCCATCCCAAGCAAGCAGAAATAATTTGCAGCTTAGACCAAATTCAGGAAATTCGGTCATGGGTCTCTGCCTATATAAAACGTTGTAAGCAGGTAATTCGTAATTTCGATCAAATGCTAGAACAAGACTGCCTCGATAGTCATCAGAGACAAATACTCCTAAGTAGTTAGATGCAATTAAATATCAACCCGACAAATTGCGGCGCAAGCTGCGCCGCTATTTGTCGGGTTGATATTATGGCTAGTTACTTATACCAATTCACTGAATTGAGCCCATACTTCAATAGTTAGCTAGGATAAATCAAACACCAAAAGATGAAGGGTGACGCGAAGCGTCACCCTTCATCTTTTGGTGTTTATGTCCTAAGCAAAACTTATATCGCTATGACTAGTGTTTTTAACAAAAATGCTGACTAAAAATGTTGATTATGGCTTCAGAGCAAAATGCTGGGAGCCTAACTTTAAAATGAGAAAAAATGAGAATTTCTACTTTTTTTTAGTAGGCAATTTGGCGGGATATCCCCCATTTGTACCCCGTAAATGAGCTAAAATAATCTTTAATATTAAGGGGAACAATTGTAGAGGCAAGCTAATAATGGCTAAGCGCGTAAGGATTGAGCCGATTGCCCAAATAGCTGATATTGCAACTAATGGTGCATTACTATCTGGCTTAATGGGAGAAGAGCTAAGTATTTTAAAAGAATGTGGCGGTCGTGGCATGTGCGCGACCTGTCACGTTTACATCCAAGACGGAATGTCTTCGCTTAGCCCCATGGGTAAACGAGAGCAGCGCACCTTAGAAGTCATTACCACTTGTAAACCAAACTCTAGGCTGGCTTGCCAAGCCAAGGTTATGGGCGAGGGTATTGTGGTTGAACTGCCTGTTGGTATGTATGTTCAATCAATTCAAGATATCGAAGCTTTAATTGGACGACGATGTGAAAAGCCGCTGCTGAGTCCAATCACAGGGCAGACGCTAGTAGAGGTAGGTCAGTTAATTACTAGATCGGTTGTTCGTCAACTAGAAAACACTAATTTCAGTGTTGGAGAACAATTAGCAAATACGAAGAAAGCTGATGTTTTTGAATGAAAATAAGATGATTAATAAATATAATTAATGCGATCGCGACTGGATTTTAATTCAGTTAACGATCTGGCGATCTAGGCGATCTATTTGGTTATTATTAATTATTTTTATTATTCATATTATTCAGTTGTTTGTGTTCAGGACGAACTTTGTATTTAACCTGTGTATTTAACCTGTGTATTTAACCTGTGTATTTAACCTGTGTATTTAATCTTTGCATTTAGCCATCTTTTGGATAGGAGTATTTACTTATGACTGTTGCCGTCGATCGCCCAAATAGCGCAACTAGAGCGAAAAGAAAAAATAATCACTATAGTCTGCAAGACTTTTTTCTACCCGATTTGGAAAAGGGAATCATCGAAGATTGGAATGGTTCAAGAAATATCCTCACCAGCGAAGACTTTATTATTGGATTACAGGAAGGCTTGGAAGATGAAGTTGGTGAAGCTTCGGCAGCGGTCATGTATTCCATTGGCTGTGAATGGGGACAGCAGGATGCATTGTTCTTTACCAAATGGTTTGAGCGGGATTTTGGGCGCAGTATTCGTCAAACAAATTTACCGTTTTTGCTAGAAACTTGGTGGTGGCCCTTTACCTCGCAAGGCTGGGGACGCTGGCAGGTAGATATGAGCGATCGCAAGCAGGGATTCATGTTTATTAGTGTGTTCGATTCTGCGGTTGCGCGTAGCCTTGGTGATGTGGGCAAGCCTGTTTGTCATTTGTATGCAGGTTTGTTTTCGGGGTTCTTTACCCATTTAGTCAATAAAGAGCTGGAATGTATTGAGATTCAATGCTATTCAATGGGAGAAAACTACTGTAAATTCCTCCTCGGTGGCAAAAATCGGATTGATGCAGCTTCGTTTTGGCTAAATGAAGGGGCGACAACTCGAGACATTGAAGGTCGTTTGCGCAATGGAGAATTTTTAAAATGAGTAGTTCGGATTGGCAGATACAGCCATTACGCAGCTTTTGGCAGGGCGTAAATTGGGAAAATCGGACGATCGCTCCTGTAAGCAATAATGGGCAAGCGAGTCAGTCCTTAAGCCTTTTGATGTCCGTAAGAGAATATTTCCGAGCCATCTCTTGGACTGGCATTCCTGAAATTGCCGTCACATCTAGCGATACTAAGTTTAGTAACTCTTCGGTCGATGAAAGCAATGAAACCCTTGAAGATTTCCTAGACGATATTTCTAAATTCTTTTAAAAATTCTTCTCGGCAGAGGATTTTCTCAGCAGAGTAATAGGGCGCAATCCCGATTTGCAAAAATTTAACTCTCGTAATATAAGAACTATGATTCCTAAGATTCAAGACTTAATAAACCAAGCGCAAGACCGTTACCTTGCCTCGGATGAGCTAGGACTAATGGAAAGTTATGTTAACTCACTGCCCGAACGCTTAAAACTGTATAAATTAATTCGCGATCGCGAAATTGAGATTTTGCAAGCCGTAGCCGATCAAGTGCCTAGTGAATTACCCAATGTAACCGAAGCAGATCTGGAGACTGGGATTAAAAATTTAATCCTTGTTCTCCGCTATAGCTCGATGGCAATGCTTTTAAACGACGAGAATTTTTTAAAGCAAAGATTGCTAAATTGGCTGGAAGGGATTATGTCTATGCGAGATATGCGCCGCCTCAATGAAACCCTCTATAAGTTACTCAATCAAGGATTGCGTCAACAGGTTAGTCCCGTGCAACTGGCTTTGATCCAGCCTTTGATTACCGCCGCCCAAGTCACGCTAATCTACTAGAGACAAACATTATGATTTCTGTTGCCGATCTCATCAAAGAAAATCGCATTCCTGCTAACTTTTTTGACTATAACTCCTATGTCAAAGGCGATCTGGAAATTGGGTTGCTCGAAAATCGTCGTGGCGATCGCCTAATAGCCGTTCCCGACACATTAATTTCTTCCCTTTACGCAGGCTTAGCCAAGGAAACAGGACAAGCATCAAGGCTGGTCTTGTTTAACTGTGGTAAGTGGTGGGGCAAAAACTTTTACACCCGCTTTACCGAATCCTTGGAAGAATATTACGCTCAGTCACTAGCTGAGATGGATATGATTACGTTCATTCAAAGCCTGCGGGAATGTTGGCAAACCCATGGCTGGGGAAAGTTCGAGTTTGTCCCTGAATATCAAGCTCAAGGACTCATTCTCATTAATACCTATAACTCACCCTATGTAAGGGCAGTTAATGGCAATACGATGCCAACTGGATATCTAGAATCGGGAATTCTTACGTCGTTCTTTACCCGTTTGACAGGACGTGAGTTATTGGCTGTTCAGACAACTTGCGAATCGTTAGGAGCTAGTTGTAACACCTACATCATCGGATTGCCCGAAAGACTGCAAGTGGTTGATTCCCTTTTGGCTGAAGGTTTGACCCATGAAGCGATCCTACAGCGACTTCTCAAGTAGCTAAACAAAAAAAGGCGGCACATCGTGCCGCCTTTTTTATTTATTTATTTTTTGATTGTTGAGATGCTTTGACTAATTGTTGCTGGGACTTCCAAGCCTCAGTTAGATGACCAAAGTTTTTCTTAAACTCTTCGCCACCCCACCAACTACCGATACGTCCTTCATCCCAAGATGCAGAAATAGCTCCGTAGCTGAGTCCGAGAACTCCTATTCCCAAAAACAACATACTCAACAAAACTACTGCCGAAGTTGGTAAATCAACTATATGTTTGCTAACCAAAAAATAGCTAACGATAAATGTTGTCAGCCCCAGACCTGTGGGTATACCACAAAAAAGAGCAGCCCGCCGAACGATCCGACGGTTTACTTCGTCAGGAATCCCCAAAGAATTACTGCTCTTGATCTTTGAGTTATTGGTAATTGCTGGCTTGACAGTTGCCTTAGCAGCGGGAGCCACAGGAGCTTTTTTCGGCTCCTTGGCTTTTTTATTACGATTATTTGGCTCGAAAGGAATCCTTTCTGTGGTTGGTTTACTCACTTTTGCCCCTTACTTTAGCTTCTTGTTTTTATACCAAAGCTCAAAATGGCGTAGCCATTTTGAGCTTTGAAAACCCTTACTGGGTTTGGTTTTCAATTCATAAAAGTGTGACAACACTTTCGTGAATTGGTATTACACCTTTGATGGGGTGAAGTACTATGGGAAGCGATCGCCATTCCTAGATTTCCAGATATATAAGGCATCTAGAATTTTGGATCTAGCCTCTTACACCAAGGCTTTGAATGAGTTGCTTGTAGTGGGCGCGATCTTGGTTACGTACATAAGCCAGTAAACGCTTACGTTGACCGATGATTTTGAGCAAACTACGGCGAGAAGAGAAATCTTTAGGATGTAGCTTGAGGTGAGTGGTTAGTTGGTTAACCCGCTCGGTGAGCAATGCCACCTGAACATCAGAGGAACCTGTGTCAGTGGGGTGTTTTTGATATTCGGAGAATATTTCGAGCTTGCGTTCTTGCAAAAGTGCCATGATAAAAACTTGAACGTGTTTTGAAGTGTACGTGATCTAAACTCGACAGTAAACGCACTTAGGAGTTTAAAGCGAGGTTCCTAACCTCACGGTTGGGAATTCCTAGTTATTTCCATCTCTGGAATTTCGCCACTTATCGCGAGGTAGCCGATTTACTCCCTCAACGACAGATCGACTGCCTAGGCGGTTTCCATTCCTCAGTAGTCTCTGAGTATTTATGGAGAAATTATGGCGATCGCCATAATTTCTGAAGCTGTGATCTTTTAGACAGACTAGCTTAACATGTTGGATGCCCATCTTTCCATCAAAAATTTCCCGCAATTGCGGTAATTTGCTCTAACAAGGATGAGTGGCGGCACTTCGCGCCGCCACTCATCCTTTTAATTAATTTATAACTACAGTCACTTGACTTAGGACAAATCAAACCCCAAGAATTGACTGGCGGCGCGAAGCGCCGCCAGTCAATTCTTGGGGTTTATGTCCTAGTAAAATTGGCGATAGCTATATTTTAGTGAGCTGAGCCGTTACCGTGATATTTATCAGTATCGTAAAAACCATTACGAGTCCCAAAAAATAAACAGCTAACCGTAAACAAGACAGTCAAGATTGGCAAAATTACTTTGAGGTCGAGCATATTTTTGGGGGTTAAAAATAAAATGAGGCTGGCTTATATTTTAGTAGCAGAAAATCCTTAAGGAAGCTACATCTAACTTCTTTCTTAAGGATTAATACAAATTCACTGAAGTGAGCCAACACTTCAGTGAATTAAAAAACAAACCCAGTAAGGGTTTGAGATTCCCAAAATGGCGTTGCCATTTTGGGAATTGGTATAAATTCTTAAGGATTAAAAAAGTTAGCCCACAGACAAAAAGACAACAACAAAATGATGCATTCCGCGCATCATTTTGTTGCCTAGAAGTCATTGCCTAAAAGTTCAATTGGCTAAAAATCATTATTTCTAGCAATACCCAAAAAGCTAGCTTAAATTATGGCTAATTGCCGCCATCGGTATTATCCGTAACGTCACCGCTAGGACGATAGCTTTGCTCAAAGGCATAGCGCACGATCTGGGAACGATTTTCCAAATTGAGCTTAGTCATGATGCTGCTGAGGTGAGTTTGCACAGTCCGAGGGCTGATTTGGAGTCGTTTGCCAATTTCTTTATTAGTAAACCCTTGGACGACCTGCCAGAAAACACGCTCTTCGGAAGGGGTGAGCGTAGTTCGGGAAACAGGAGCTGTAGGCTGCTGAAACAGACGCATATGCTCACTAGGTGTCCGATGAGGCTCCCGTTTATGGGGGGAAAAGAAATCTATATCAGTTTTGCCAATGGTCATGCGATCGCCACTTTTCAGCAAAATTGGAAAAGTAATTCTCTGTCCGCGCATGAAAGAACCATTGCGGCTGCCAAAATCGACTAGGTAAAAACTACCAGATTCATTATTAGAATTGCGATTTTTGGCATCCCCTTTCATTGAAGACTCAAAGCCTTCATTCTTGGAAGCGCCAACAATTTGGAGAGTGGCATGATAGCGTGATACCCATTTGTCGGTGAGTACAATTGAGTTGTCATATCCCCTGCCAATTGTCCAAAAATCAGCATTTATAAGTGGAATCATTTGCTGTCCCTCATCTGCATGAACGATCAGATAGGGATGTGGGTGTAAAAGGGTCACTGAACTATTAGACAACTTTGTTGTGTGCATCTCAATCAATTGCCAATATAACTTATTTATATATTGTGAGACGAGTTTAATAAATTTTGAGTTCCTTTTTTGGATTCATGACTTTTGATGACATATTCTGTCACGATGGTTTTGATGCGATATTTACGATATTTTTCATGTTATGTTTTTACCTTTTATCGCAATCCTAAATAGTTTATGAAAGACTTCGGCTTTGTGCAGCTATCGGTACAGATTGCCTGAGCGAAGTCGAGTTCTAATTTTTCTTTTGTTAGGACAAAATCAAAACCCCAAAGAGAGTTGCCGCGCGGAGCGCGGCAACTCTCTTTGGGGTTTTATACCAATTCCCAAAATGGCAACGCCATTTTGGGAATCTCAAAACCTTACTGGTTTTGATGTTTAATTCACAAAAGTGTTGTCACACTTTCGTGAATTAAAAACTAAACCTAGTCAGGGTTCTCAAGTTAAGAAATGACTACGCCATTTCTTAACTTGGTATAACATCACTAAGGGGAGGGAGATATAATATTTGCCTACCCATCGCAAATCTTAAAAAATTCAATCTATTATTATTAAAAAATCATGATTTGGATAGCGATCGCCATACAGTTAATACTCAGTGCGGGATTGCTATGGGCTTCATGGCAAGTATGGATGTTGCGTAACTCCCTCAAAGCAACCGTCCATACGGTAGAGTCTTGGATAGCAATTTGCGAGGAGGGTTTAGCTGTCTCTCAGCCTGGGCTTGAGGTGACTCGGAGCGGGGTCGGCATAGCGCGGCAGCAATATCAAATATTGCAATCTCAATTAGAAAAAATTCGTAACTTATTGTCTGTGGTAGGGCGTGGTGTATCCTTTGTAGGGAGTAGTTGGCAAAAGTCTCGAAAAAAAACATCGAAAGGCTCGTCAACCTCTACAAATAAAAAATCAACCGACAGTTCAAGCACAAAATTGTCAGGTAAGTCCTCAGGCAGTAAGTCGTTAGGGAGCAAACAGAATGTCAAACGGCGCAGGTAAATTTTTGGGTGGAGTAATTGTCGGTACGGCAATAGGTACGGCCATAGGCATTTTATTTGCGCCGAGATCGGGTAAGGAAAGTCGCCAATTTTTGAAAAAATCGGCTCAAGACTTACCTAAAATTGCGGAAGAAATTGGCTCAAACGTCCAGTATCAGGCCGATCGCTTAACCGAGCAAACCCAACGCACGATTGATGAGTTACTTTTACGACTTCAGGAAGCGATCGCTACGGGGCAAGATGCTAGCCGAAAACTACAGGAGGAATTAGCCATGTCTATGATCAGTTCCGCTGATAGTTTGTCTGTTGAAACAGGCGATCGCGCCATAGCGGATGAAGATGACGAATAGCTCCTTGAAAAATTCCTGACAAGCTCCCGACAAATTCCCGAAAGAATCCTTGAAAAGTAAGCAGTTATAAGAAATCAATTAATTAAGAAATTAAGAAATTATGTCAGAAGCGATCTTTTTGCTTGGTCTATCGTTTTTGCTAGTGGTTATCTGCTTGACAATTCTGTTACTAACGGCGATTCCTGCTTTTCAAGAATTAGCCAAAGCTGCCAATAGTATTATTCGTCTAGCTGATACCTTGACCCGCGAGCTTCCTGCCACATTAGAGGCAATTCGGATGACAGGTTTAGAGCTAAGTGAGTTAAGCGATGAACTCAATCAAGGAGCAAAAAATGCAGGCGAGGCGGTCAAGCAAGTAAATGATGGAATCAAAGGTGTCCGTCAAAGTGCATCTAGTGCCACGATCGCCACTAAAAGTGCCTTTGCGGGTATCAAAGCGGGCTTGAAATCCTTAGGTCGTCCTCGCCGCCAAAAGCGATCAGCTTCAGATTTGTATCAAGAAAATTTATCCCCCAGTCAGGAGACTGAAGAATGGCAAGAAGGTACGGAATCAGAAAATATAGTCAGCAATGATAGGTTAATTAATCCTGACGATCTGCGCTCTCAGGGTTTTATGGGTGATTTGAGGGCAGAAGATTGAGCGCAGACCGCTCAATCTTTTTTTTGATGACTTTTCAGGATGACTTTTCAGGATGGCTTGTCAGCATGATTGCAGCGATCGCAAACACCATTGACGGTCACTTCATAGCTATCGACTTTTAAACCTGCGCGTACCTGCTGAAAACCTAATCCCTCAAAGGCATTCCAAGCGATATCCTCGATTTCCCCGCAACATTTACAGCGAAAGTGGTGATGAGGTTCGATATTGGCATCATAGCGACAGACACCCTGTTCTAACAGTACTTCGCGGACTAGTCCTGCATCCCGTAAAGTTTGGAGTGACAGATAAACAGTTGCCTGCGATGAAGTAGGTGCATTCTGATTTAAATCATGCAGGATCTGTTCTGCGGTCGGATGATCTTCACGTCCCAATAAATTTGTATAAACAGCAAAGCGCTGTGGAGTGACCCGCAATCCTTTAGACTTCAGGATCTGGATAACTCTATCTGATTGCTTTTGCATATAACCTTCCTCCTAATTACCGAAACTATCGACAGCTATTCTTGTAAAGCCTCTCTAGATAAGATTTTTCAGTCTTGCAGCGCCAAACGCTGAAATAAAAGCCCAGAGTCTCTGGGCTTTTTGGTGAATGAATAATCCCCAGAAATTTCTGGAGTTAAACCGTTCACAATTTGCCGCAAAAGCTAGCGCTTAGGCAATGCAAGTTCAATGCAATTATTTCTCTGACACTTTTCTGGGCTGGGCAATTGGCTTCAAAAAATTACTCAAAAAAATTTACTAACGATTGACTTAGCCAATCCTATAGATCGCAACTATAGCACCTCTATCTAGGAACTACAAATTTATTAAACTTTATATAAGAACTTAGTGATTCTGGCTATTGACTTATTTCTAAATAAGAACTATTCTTAAATATATGCTAGAGTCTTCTCAAGTTGAGATACATTATGTCTTGCTTGATTGGTAGATTCACGAGCCACTTCTAACCAAAACTTTTCACATAAACCCAGAGAAAAATATGGCAGTTATCGAAACCGTACCAAACGTTGTTTTTAAGACTCGCGTACGTGATGAGTCCGTAGAAGGTCCTAATCCCTATCGTTGGGAAGATAAAACCACTCAAGATCTATTCGCTGGCAAAAAAGTAGTAGTTTTCTCTTTACCTGGTGCTTTTACTCCTACCTGCTCATCCAATCACTTGCCTCGCTATGAAGAGCTTTATGAAGAATTCAAAGCCCAAGGTGTTGATGCAGTTATCTGTATTTCCGTTAATGATGCCTTCGTGATGTTCAAATGGGGCAAAGAAATCGGTGCTAAGAATGTATTCTTACTTCCCGACGGGTCTGGAGAATTTACTCGTAAGATGGGAATGCTAGTTGATAAGTCAAATATTGGCTTTGGACTTCGCTCTTGGCGCTATTCGATGTTGGTCAACGATCTCAAAATTGAAAAGATTTTCGTAGAACCTGGTTTCTCTGATAACGCAGGTAGTGATCCTTTTGAAGTTTCTGACGCTGATACTATGTTGGCTTACTTGAAAGGTGCTGAGTCTGCTGGTGTATCTGCTCCTCGCTTGGCATTCGTTGGTTAATTTTTGAGCATAGTTCTACTTGCGATAAGTTAAGTAGAGAAATGTTCTTTATCCAGCATCTGAAGCTGAATTAAAACCAAAGAATCCTTGGAAAAGCCTATGAAACCAGCTTTTCTGAGGATTCTTGGTCTTACTCCCTTCCCAGTGAAAAATTAGACGTTGCGGCGCTTCGCGCCGCAACGCTAATTCTTGGTTTTATAGGTCTATTGCTTTGGTGGTAAGGGAGTAATTTGCATTCTTGATTTGCATTGAATATACATAGTGAATTATTTAATGAGGTGGCTATGAAACTCTCTAGCAAAAATCTACATGAACGCCTCGAAACTGTTTACGATGCGATCGTGGTTGGCGGTGGCATGGGTGGGCTCTCAGCAGCGATCTATCTTGCTCGCTATGGTTTGAAGTGTCTAGTGATCGAAAAAGGCAAAGGGCGATCGCTATGGATGCAAGATTTGCGTAATTACGTCGGACTCGATCCACACACCCCCGGTCGTGACATCCTGAATCACGGGACAAAGACCTCCCTCGATTGGGGAGCCGATCATTTGCGCGGTTACGTGGAAGAGGTAACCGATGAAGGCGAAACCTTTGCCGTCAAAGTGAAGGTGGGCAAACAAAATAGCATTTATCCCGTATTTCGCAGTAAGTATGTGATTGCCGCTTCTGGCATCATAGATAATTTGCCCCAGCTAGAAGATATGCAGAATGTCTATGACTATGCAGGTTACACTCTTCATGTCTGCATGATCTGCGATGGCTATGATATGTGGGATCAGAAAGCGGTTCTAATTGCGAATACAGAAGGACAAATTGGAGCAGCTTTTGTCTTGAACTGGTTCACTCCCTATATTTCTGTTTTGACCCACGGATTATGCACCGTTAGCGATAAAACCAAACAGAAGTTAGCCGAGCATGGATATCCCTTATACGAAGCTCCGATCGCGAAGTTCCTAGGTGAAAATCATCAACTGAGTGGAGTGGAACTCACCGATGGCACAATTGTGGAGGCAACTACTGGCTTAGTTGGTATGGGTTCTGTTTACCATAACCAATATCTAAAAGGTATTGAAGGTTTGGAATGGGATGGACAGAATTTAGTCACTAACGATATGTGCAAAACCAGTCACGATCGCATTTTTGCCCTTGGCGATTTGAAGAAAGGTTTGAATCAAGTGTCGATCGCCGTAGCCGATGGTACTTTGGCGGCTACGCAAATCTGGCGCAATATCCGCCGTGCTAGTCCACCTCGCAAATGGGAAGAGAATATCAAATTTGCTACTACTGTTTAGATTCAATACATATGTAAAAGAGAAAGCCCCGCGTTGCGGGGCTTTCTCTTTTATGGCGTTGGCGAGATCCTGTAATTATCTTTGTAATTATCTGTTTGAAGAGCCTGTTCGATCGCCTCGGAGCAATCGGCAATACTTGCTCCATTTAACATTTTGGCAGCAAGTGCGACTAATACGGAACGATGCTCACTTAGTAAATTCTTGGCATTAAGCAAAGCCCAACGTTCCTGAGTCATGGGATTGGGTAAATGGGCAATGGATTGACGCAAGCGTTGCAGATCATCCATGCCCCCTTCAGTAGCCCCTTCACACATCAGTTGTTCGGCGGCAATACCTGCCATATAGACTGTGCTGTAGCGATCTAGAAGATTACTAGAATTACTGACCATTTCACCAAGATCGATTTCTACACCACCTTCAAGCCCCGTAAAATTTTTGCTCGCCAACACTTCCCCTAGCGATTGACCGACAATCCCCGCGATCGCATAATTTACTACTTTAAATCCCAATAGTTGGGCGGCGAGAAAATGTCCCGCCTCGTGGTACGAAATGCGTTCGCGATACTTAGGCGATCGGGCTCTCAACCATACCTGAGCATAGGCTCCAAATTTACCCTGCCAAAGCCCAATATCAATGCCCCACAATCCGAGTAAGGTCATGGTGATCGCCGCTGGGACAACTGGCGATAGTCCCACCATTGTGCCCACTAGCGACATCATCGTAATTGTAAATATAGCGATCGCTAGTAAATCCGTGGCAGTAACATTCATGGCAAAATTCAGAGATAGAGCAAATATTCTCGCAAAGCGAAAATAAAGCGGTTATGGCAATGGGGAAAAGTGGCTAATGTCACTCTTCCATACTTTAATTATGGCTTTTTAATAAACGAAGTATTACGGTTTGTTTGTTTATAGAAGGTGGCGAGACTATCATCATCACCGACAAACCGCCAGTGCCAAGGTTCGTACATCACACCTTGAGGATTATTGGGAGGGAAGGACATTTCAAAGCCATACTTCGCCGCATTGTTTTGGAGCCACTGGTAGGCGGCAGTTTTCTCGAAGCTGGTCGAGAGGTTGGCACTGGGAACTGCGCCATCGCCAATATCCATGGCATAGCCTGTATGATGCTCGCTATGTCCAGGAGGGGCGCTGACCTTAGCGCGTTGGGCAGGGGTTTGATTTCGTTGTTTGCTAATCTCGAAAAATAGCTGTTGTTGTTCGGCGATCGTCCGAAATCCTGAAATCACCACAAAATCTACCCCTTCAGCCTTGGCATCAGCTTCCATCTTCAGATAGCTTTTTGCAGCCGCCTCTCTGAGGCGGATTTCGTAGCCATCACTTGCCCTACCAATGGTACGCAATTGATTGAGAGGTGCTTCACTATAGGCATGGTGACCAAAGAGGTCTGGAGGGCTGTTATCGGCTTCTTTGGCAATGACCTCTTGGTTGTTATTTACTGAAGCATTATTTACTGAAGCATTATTTACTGAAGCAGTTGGCGCAGGAGTTTTGCTAATGAATGGTGCTGGCGTTATGGCTGTGGGATTGTCGGGGAGAGGTGTTTTTTCTGGTGGAGTGGAGATTTGAGACGAATTTGTGGCACTGGCATTTAGGGCGAACCAAATGCGCGTGCTAACAATGGGTGATAAGAAGGCTAACACCGCTAAACCATATGCCCACCAAGGTACTGACTGGAGCGATCGCACAATTGGATTAACAGTTCTAGTCTGCGTTTGAGGCGATCGGGTTGGATCGCTAACCCTTTGAGCAACTGGAATATCGTTTTGAGTAGGCATAGGTATGTAAACGTTTGAAGTTTTAACCAAGGTTAAATATATAGTGTCTGTCTCGAAATGCCAAAAATATATCGCCCTTCAGTAGCAATTAGCGATCGAGATAATACAAGTTATACCGATTCCCAAAAGTGTGGCTACACTTTTGGGAATCTCAAAACCTTATTGGGTTTGGTGGTTAATTCACAAAAGTGTTGTCACAATTTCGTGAATTGGTATAACTCGATCTGATAAGTAGCGGGGCATAATAAAAACCCAGAACCAAGAGCTGTAGCCCACGTGCAGCATGGGCTACAGCTCTTGGGGTTTTATATTTAATTGCGCCTAGCTATGTACAAATTAGCTAGAGGGGATTGGACTGGACGATTTCGATAATATTGCTATCGGGATCGCTGAGAAACAGGATTTTTTGCCCCCAAGGCATGATGGAGGGTGGAGAGATGATGGTTACTAAGGCCTGTGCTTGCATTTTAACTTGCCGATCGCCTATTTCCTGATAAATCTGATCGAGATCCTCTACAGTCATCGATAGCAAAAAAGGATTGCCGCTAATGGGTTGATTGCCCCGATCGCCAAATAATTTGGGTAACCATTGGCGATCGTAGATCCCGATTTTGAGTTTGCCGCTGTAACCTTCTACGCCATCGGGTTTGGCGGGTTTGTCAAATCTAAACCCTAAAATATCCCGATAAAACATGAGCGATCGCCCCACATCAGCAACAAATAGGGCGATGTAATCTATTTCCATAATCTATAGGTATTTTGGTTAGTATAACAACGCAAGAGATAGCTAGGAAAAACCAAAACCCCAAATATAAGTGGCGGCACTTCGTGCCGCCACTTATATTTGGGGTTTTATATTCTACCTAAATATTCTCCTGCAAAATCGCTTCAGGGCGATCGCTTTCCCTACTTTCTAAGGGTTCTATCTCCATAGCTTCAACAGCTTCAATAGCTAAAGATGCGATCGCTGATTCTGGTAAAACCGATGGTTTGGAAATTTCTTCGGTGTTGGTAATTTTTTCGTCAGGTAACCATTTTAAGAAGGGCAATGGCAAGAGACTGCTGATATTGGCGATTAAAACTAATATCCAAAGATTATCAAAATTAGATTCAGTCACACCCAGTAGATGGGTTAAACCTGCACCTAATTGGAATGAACATAGTGCGGAAATATTCAGCACTGACATCAACAGAGCAAATAATGTGGCTTCGATGCCTTCGGGACAAAGCCTTGCTGCCAAAACAAGAACTGGCATAAAGGCAATTCGACCTGCAATGGTCAAAATCAAGTTGTCTCCAAGGCTAAACCAGCGATCGTCGATGCTCAGCGATCGGTTGACATGGGTCACTAGCAATAGGCTCGTCAGTCCTAAAGCGGTGGAAATAATTGTCGTCCAAAAGAAAATCTTGCGGGTAGGAACTCCCTTAAAAAATCTTTGAAATAGCCACACCCCCAATAAGCCCGCCCAGCTCGCAAAAAATTTAATCGTACCAAGAAATTCTGGATTGAACTTCAGCTCATTGGTCGTGAAATAGAAGAAGGCTGTATCAGCGCTAGGCGTGGCTTGCCATACAAACAAAAAAGCGGCAGGCATCCAAATCGCTTTGTTGGTAAAGGCTTGCTTTAATTGGATAAAGTTGAATTTCAGGGACATCCATGCTTGGGAATTTCTCGATGAATTCGGGGTGGATGGTTTGGGCTGATCTCCAGAATGAGCGGAATTATTGGCAATTGAGGGGTCTGGGGCAGTGATAAATACGGCTGACATCGGATAATCGGCGATCGCGAAGGCCGAAATTCCGACCAGTAGCGGTAAAATTGCCGTAATCTCAAATACAAACTTTGCACCGAAATGCTCCAGCAAATAGCCGCTCAAGTAAGCAGACATGATTGCCCCGACCGAAGAGGCTATCCAGCTAAAGGACTGTAAGGAGCCTGCATCGCCTTCTGGTTCTAGTCTGGCACGTTGGACAATTAGGGCATCGGTAATCGCATCAGAAAAGGCAAGGGATAGCGAACCTGTGGCAATCATGGCGATCGCCCAAAAGGGAGTAGTGACCCATATTGACATACTTGCCCAAGCAAATACGCCTAAAAAGCTGGACAGCAGTAAGTAAGGGCGACGACGATAGCCAAATACGGGAAATCCGTCAGAAATTAAGCCATATAGGGGTTTTACCGTCCAAGGTAGCATCGTAATGCCCACCATTGAGGCGACTTCGGCAGGGCTTAGCCCTAAGTCATCTTTTAGGAAAAAACTGACGGCAAGCTGTGAGATTGCCATCGCGCCTTGCACGAAATAAATTATTGCGATCGCCCCCAACTCTAGGTCAAACGAGCGTCCCCGTAAGTTCTTGAGCCAGTCTGTTTGGATTAGCACGATACAATTGCCCAAATATTAAGAAACTTGAATCTCTGTATATTTTAGTCTCTATCTATAAAATTGCATCTATCAAATGAATGCAATTAAATGCAATTAAAGGAAACAATCATAAAAAGCTGACATAAAAAGTTGACATAAAAAGCTGAATGAATATCTCTGTTATAGCTATCGCCAAATGTACTAGGATATAAACCCCAAGAATTGACTGGCGGCGCGAAGCGCCGCCAGTCAATTCTTGGGGTTTGATTTGTCCTAATTCAAGTGACTGTAGCTATATATTAAATTTTTGTAATATTTTTGTAATATTTTTACAATGTAGATACCATTTCTTGAATAAGAAGCGATCGCCTCATTATGCTTCTTGAAAGTAGTGAAATAAATTCGCGATCGCTATATCAAACGATTATTTAACTACATCTGCTTTTAAAGAGCTTTAGGGACTTGCGAGAGAATAAGATACCAATCCAGATTTGCCAGAATCGTTGGCGCGGCGGAGCCGCGCCAACGATTCTGGCTTTATATTTGGTACTTCATTAAATCGCAAGTCCCTTATGTCACAATATTAATTTTATGCGATATGCTAGTATTAGCATATTTGTAATGTGAGTATTTTACCTCTGAGCCCTGTTGAGTGGATTGGGAGTTCGCTAGATGATTTAAAAAATTTCCCAGACGAGGTTCAGCAAGTTGTGGGTTATGCTTTGTACCTCGCTCAATGTGGAGATAAACATCCTTCTGCTAAGCCGCTTAAAGGATTTAAAGGTGCTGGGGTTGTGGAAGTAGTAGAAGATTTTGATGGAGACACTTATCGGGCAGTTTATACGATCAAATTTGCTGATGTTGTTTATGTTCTACATTCCTTCCAAAAAAAATCGAAACAGGGTATTGCTACTCCAAAGCAAGATATGGATTTGATTGAGGCAAGACTAAAACGGGCTAAAGAAAACTATGCTGAGCATTACAACAAGAAATAAATGGAGGTGTTAAATGACTGAAGAGATTAAGGTGCAAAAAAGTAGTGGTAATGTTTTTGCAGATTTGGGATTAGAGAATTCTGATGAGTTGCTGGTTAAAGCAGAACTTGCTTACAAAATCAGCAGTATCATTACTAAGTTAGGAATTACTCAAGTCGAAGCGGCTAAGCTATTGGGAATCGATCAGCCTAAGATGTCGGCTTTGATCAATGGCAAGTTATCGGGATTCTCGACTGTGAGGTTGTTTAGATTTTTGAATTCTCTAGGTCGTGATGTAGAGATTGTGGTGAAAGATAAGCCTAAATCGCGTTCTCAGGCTCGCACTCAGGTTGTGAGTAGATAAGGTGCTTTATTTCGCTTGTTGAAAGTAATGGTATAGATTAGCGATCGCCACATAAGACGATTGCTTAACTACATCTGCATTTAAAGCTCTATTTGCTAATAACTTACTATTGACTAAAAGAATAGACAATTACTAATCCACCAAGAAAAATACAGATTTTTTAGTTGATAGTGATTACGCTGCCGCAATCACTAAGTTTTGCCCAAACAGTTGAGAAGTAGTTGTTGTGTAACTGGATGACTTTTTCGATGTCGGTTACAACTTCGAGGGCATCATAGAAATAGGCTGATTTTCTCCATGCGGTTTGAGTAAGGTTAACACTTCCCTTGAACGCAATCAAGCCATCAATAACGATAAGTTTTTGATGAGGTAGTTCTGCCCAATTTTTACTATTTCCCTTTACAACTTTGATACTTAGATTTGGTGATTCTTCAGGATGATCGATGAGTTCTGATGAAATTGACTGCTGATCGTGACCAAGAGAGACTATACCTCTGACGGGTACACTATACGATGTCATTTTTAAAATTCCGTGCATTTGATGACTGATACCAAATGTCGTGAAATGAACAAAGCACTTAGCACTAGCTAAAGCTGTCATCATTACTTTGATAGGTGGTTCACCATCCAATAACATTTGAATAATGCTTGCTAGACGCAAAGAGTGTTCAAATGGTTGATGCAAGTTGATGTAAAGATTGTTTTCTTTGTAATAGGAACGAAAACGATCTACGGTGCTGCTAGATGACATTGTAGTAGACTCCACAAATAGGGCATTGAATTTGTCTTTCTTGGTTGTATGGTATAGCTCTAAGGAGAGCAAGGCATTTTTGGCAGTGCGCCTTTGCTGGCTGAAATGTGGGAATAGTACTAATGTCAAATCCTTTAGTTGTAACTCTTGACTGAGATAATGGTGTAATACGATTTGCGATATATGTCATATTGGGGTTTCGCTTAAAATTTAGGCTGTGTGCTGCAATGAGACGTTCCAAGCATTTGCGCCGATAGATCGAGCGATCCATTTGCCATATTTATATTCCTTGCTTGCGTTTCGGGCGCGATAGAGCGTAGAAACACTAATTTGCAGCAATTCGGCGGCGCGATGGGTACTACAAGACGATTCAACAAGAATAGTTTGGGTTTGTTGTGACTTAGCTTGTTTTTTCTTGCCTAGTTGATCGATGGGAGTTGCTGCAACATCGTTGAGAAAGCTGAGTTGTAAAGGTGTCATGAATTTCTTGGATTTAGATTATGTGTCTATTCTGGCAAGACAACTAAAAATTGTCGTTACCAAAAAGTAAGGAGTCATAGTCTGGTTTGGTACGAAAAAGTAAGGTTAAACTAGAAATAAAATTTACAAGGTAATTATTTTAATGAATGTAGAAGAAGCATTTAAAGTTGCAAATGAAGCTGTCTTAGCTTTTACAGGAAAGCGCTTAACTGATCTTCAAGCTGATATTTTCAAGAGTTCTTTCGACGGTAAAAGCTATCCATATATTGCTAGTAAATCTGGATATGATGAGCAGTATGTTAAGACTCAGGGGCAAGAAATATGGAACGTGCTTTCTAAGGCTTTAGGTGAAAAAGTCTCTAAGAAGAATTTTCGTGAAGCACTGACAAGAATTAATTCCAAAACCTCTTCAAGTTCAATTTCATTTTCAGAAGATATAACTAGCTTGGTGACAAGGTTAACTCCAAAGTTTAAGAAAATTGCCCAAGAGCAATGTGAAAGAATAAATACAATTGAAATCGCTTCTTACACTCCTTCACCCGTTCCATTAGAAAGTCTTTATATCCCTACACACTTAAGGAGTTATGACAAAGAGAATAAAGAGCGAATCCACTGGACTGAAGTTATCTTCAAATATGACAAAATACTTCTATTTGGTAGCCCCGGCTCTGGAAAGACAACATTTGCAAAATATTTAGCTACTCATTATGATGAAGTTGAGTGGAGCTTAAAGCCGCTACTTGTCTATATTGAACTAAAGAGATTTGCTTCTAAGTGCGAATACTCTCCGAAAATCAACATTAAAGACTTTATCCAACAAATAATCAATATTTCAGAACAGGAAATCAAGCAATTATTAGATGCTGGTAGGATTTTAGTAATTCTTGACGGATTAGATGAAATTAAGCAAGAAATGCTTGGCGATGTACGGACTAAGATAATTGATTTTTCGGATGACTATAGCTCAAATAGATTAATAATCACTTGCCGTAAATTTTTCCCAATTCCTGAATCATTTAGTAAATTTAGAAAATATAATATTTTAGATTTTGACTGGGATGAAATCAAGAAATTTATTGATAATTGGTTTATTTATAACTCTGAAGGAACAAATTATATTAGGCTATCAGAAGCAGAGGAATTAACAAATCAGTTAAAAGCTAATGATCGGATATCTTCAGAAATTGCTGGTAATCCTTTGCTATTACACCTAATTTGTTTGATTTTTGTTGCTAATCAAGGTGAACTGCCATCTAAAAAATTTGAGCTATACCAAAATGTCATTGACATAAAGTTAAGAGGATGGAATTTAAGCTTTAAAGAACATCCTTCAGCAATAAGTGACAATGATTTTGAAATCTTACAAAAATCAATTAGAAAGATAGCATTAGATACTTTTCAAAGAAGTAATTTGTCATTTGATAAAAATCAAGTAGATGAATTGTTGAGTAACTCATTATCAAAGCTTTTAATCCATTCTGGATTATTTAAAAAAGGATGGCAAACATCAAAATATACCTTTCTTTATCAGTCAATTCAAGAGTTTTTAGCATCTGAAGTATTCGCATACTGTGATGATATTAGTACCCTCAATGAACTTGTAAGTCATATTGGCGATCCACGATGGAAAGAAATTTTTATTTTAGTTAGTCAACAGATCAATGATTGTACGGAATTATTGAAATTGATGAAGAATAAAGTTGACAATATCATTGTTAATGAGCCTGAATTACAAGAGCTATTAAAATGGGTTAATCGTAAATCTCAAAAAGTTGAAATTTATAAGCCTGAATCTTCTAGAGCCTTTTACCTAACATTATATGCGCGTTTAATCTCATCTTTTGGGTTCGACTTGGTTAGGAAAATAGATAAAAACCTTTATCAAGATTTTAAAAATAGCTCTGATTTATTTGTTAGTGAAAATCTTTTGCTTGACTTTTATCTTATAAAGCTACTTGAACAAACACAGAATAGTGTCACTTTGATGTTGCTAGGACATTCAGTTATTCCTTCGCTTGAAGATATAATAATTTTTCTGAATACATCAATTAAGTTTGCTGACGGGGAATTGCAAGAGTCTCTTATTCAACTTAAAGACTGTTTGCCAGATATGAAAACTCTATGGGAAGAAGAAGACTCACTAATTTATGAGTTTTGGTATTGTTGTAATAAAATATGGAAGTCTAGCTTAGAAAATATAATGATTAAGTATCGCGATCTTGGAAGAAGCTATCAGTCGAATAGTTCCCAATTAGAGGCTTATTATTATGCTAACTTAGTATTAGTCGAATGTTTGAATGAATGTAGCAGAGCCGATCCTACAATCAAAAAGGATATAAGAGAAGCTCTCTTTCTCCCAGTGAATCATACTTAATTGTCAACAGATCACTAGGAGAGGAGACAACAGGAAGAAAGCGATTGCCTACGCTCTCTAATCTCTAGCAAAAAACAGGAATTTGAAAAATCTCTTTCAATTTAATCAGAGTAAAATCGTCTCAACCCATTCAACAAGGACTATCTAAATATGCTATTACAACGCATCACAATAGACTGGAATATCTGTCATGGTAAACCCTGCATCAGAGGTTTGCGCTATCCAGTCGAGATGATCTTAGAACTCCTCAGTTCAGGCATGACCACAGAAGAAATCTTAGAAGACTATGACGATCTAGAGCGAGATGATATTTTTGCAGTCCTAGCCTATGCCACAAAACTTAGCCAAGTAAAAAGCATCCACAAGGTTCTCGTATGAAATTTCTTATTGATGCTCAATTACCCGTGCGTTTATCCCATCTTTTAAAATCAATGGGACATGATGCAATCCATACCAAAGAATTAGCCCTCAAAAATGCCACACCAGACACGGAAATTAATACACTCTCAATTCGTGAACAGAGAATTGTCATTACCAAAGATTCCGATTTTTGGGACTCCTTTTATGTTAGCCAAGAGCCTTACAAGCTTTTGCTAGTAACAACAGGCAACATCAGCAACAAAGAACTGGAATCATTATTCGTTAAAAACCTAGGTCAGGTAGTGGATTTGCTAGAGCAGCATTCTTTGATTGAAATGTCACGAGATTCAGTCATAGTTCATCAATAAATAAAAAATAAGCATAAATTTAAGGAGATCAATAACTATGCTCAAAAGTTATGAAGTTGCCATTGAAGGCGATCGCATTACATGGCTAGGTGAAAAGCCAAACTTGCAGACAACTCGCGCCATTATTGTAATTGCCGAAGAAAATAAAGTCACCCAAATTAAAAGACGCTCTCCATCAAAAGTGATCGCAGGTAAAGGCAGAACATTAGGCGATATCGTCAGCCCCATCGTTGATGAAGAGGATTGGGAATGTCTGAAATAATTGTGCTGGATACTCATATTTGGTTTTGGCTGATGACAGAAAATCTTCAGAAAATTCCTGATTCTTGGCAAACAGCGATCGAAACCGCACCTCAAGTTGGGGTGTCTGCAATATCTTGTTATGAAATTGCACTTGCATCTCAAAAAGGAAGACTAGAATTGCCATGTCCAATATTAGAATGGCTTGAAGAAGCTCTGCTTCCATCAGGAATTGATTTATTTCCACTATCTCCGAGACTGTCAAGCATTTTGTGTAAAGTCTAGAAGCTAGATGTGGAGACGATCCTCAAAGAGGATAGCAAATCGATTAAGGGCGGGTTTCCAATCGCGAATGGGCATTGTCCATTTCTTAGAAATA
>NZ_SELU01000062.1:0-33846 GCF_006861605.1 Pseudanabaena sp. UWO310
GGTTTACCCACAAGCCTAGTTTATTGCCAAATTATGCACAAAACATAGGCCAAATCTATTGAAAATAGCCGGCTGTTTATTAATAAACTATTAATAAACAGCAGCCTATTTTCAATAGATCTAGCCTATGATTTGTGCATAATTTGGCAATAAACTAGGCTTGTGGGTAAACCTATGACACTTCAAGAAATTCCCCCTCCAATTAATCCGCGTCAAATGGATATTCTTCGTGCAGTAGCTGCCATGGCTTGGGCTGATGGTAAGCTCGAGCCCGATGAAATTAAGCTAATGCTTGATGAATTTGCAACTTTATTTGCCCAAAATGACACCGAGCGTAGTACTCTTAAAACGCGACTCAAAGACTATCTAGGGCAAAATATTCCCCTAGAAGAAGTGGTTCCGCATATCAAAAGTATTGAAGATCGGAAGATGACATTGCGACTTGGTTATCAAGTGATTCAAGCTAGTCGTCGCAATCCTAATGAGCCCATGATCAATCTTGATGAAGCTGCGGCTTACCAAAGACTAGTAAGAATTTTAGACCTACCCTCTGAAGTGGTTGCTGACATCGAAGCTTCAATTGTACCTCCCGAAGAATCCTATCCCCATGGGCTGATTAAGGCTTTAGCCTCAAGACTGCATAAACTACTTGGGAATGTGAAGTAAATAGGCTAAATGACACCTAGGTTGGATGCGGTCAATCTTGTTAGCTTGACCAGATCCGATAAAAAGCTTTTTTTAATCAAACTGAAATAACTAAGTCATTGTGCTTACTAGTGGTATCTATCGCCCCAAACTCATATAAAGTGATTACTTACATCGTTAACAGCAAATCTTTAACAGCAAATATTTAAGAGCTACGAGCAGCCACTATGCGGGATGGAACCGATCTTCAGCAAAAAATTATGTCTGCCCCATTTTTTATGGGGTTGCCTGATGAGGCGGTGGTGAGAGCTACGGCTCATATGGTCACGCGCACCCATCCAGCAGATCAAGTAATACTCCTAGAAAATGACTGGGGCAACTCGGTTTACTTTATTTTGAGTGGCTGGGCAAAAATTCGCACCTATAACCTTGATGGCAAGGAAATAACCCTAAATATTTTGGGCTTTGGTGAAATGTTTGGTGAAATGGCTCCCCTCGATCAAGTTCCCCGTTCAACCGATGTAATTACGCTCACACCTACAACCATTGGGAGCCTACCTGCACCTGATTTTGTTCATCTCATTGAAACCGAGCCAACCGCAGGTATCCACCTAGCGAGATTGATGGCAAAACGTTTGCGTCAAGTTAATCGTCGCTTACGCCTAAGGGAAGCTGATAGTACTTCTCGAGTTGCCGATGTTCTACTCTTTTTGGCTGAAGGACAAGGGACGAAAGGAAGTACGGGTTTAGAAATCCCCAATTTGCCCCATCGAGAACTGAGTAGTCTTAGTGGCTTAGCAAGAGAAACGGTAACTCGCGTGCTTGGTAAACTCGAACGCAAAAATTTAATCCAACGCATTCCCGATCGCGATGTCTTGTGCATTCTCAATCCAGAGGGCTTAGAGGCTTTGATGGTTTGATTTGGTTTGATCTGGTTTGATTTACCTTGATTTGATTTTAAGGGTGGTGAGCAGGACTTACCATCTCTAATTGAGGACAATATTCTGTTATTATTAGGCTCGTTATTTGGTGGGTAAGAAGTATAAATGCTGAATCCAGTTGATTTCAGCGGTAGACCGTTTCATTTTGTAGGCATTGGCGGAATCGGCATGTCGGCGATCGCCTATATCTTAGCTAAGCAAGGCTTTACGGTTTCTGGCTCGGATCTTAGTAGCAATCGCATCACTCAAAAGCTACAGGATCTTGGGATCAAGATTTTCCAAGGGCATCACGCGGATAATCTTGATCTCAGTAATGCACCTCAGGTGGTCTGCTCCACGGCTATCAATCAACAAAATCCTGAATTTCAAGTCGCTTTAGCTAATAATTTACCAATTTTGCATCGTTCCGATTTACTGGCAGCGTTGATCGAGCAGTTTCAGGCGATCTCCGTAGCAGGTACCCATGGCAAAACGACCACAAGCAGTTTAGTAGGTTTTTTATTGCTCAAGGCAGGGCTTGACCCCAGCATTATCATTGGCGGTGAAGTGAGTGCATGGGAGGGGAATGCCCGTCTAGGTAATAGTAAATACTTGGTGGCTGAAGCCGATGAGTCCGATGGCACGCTCGTTAAGTTTCGATCGCACATTGGCATTATTACCAATATCGAGCTAGATCATCCCGACCATTATCAGAATCTCGATCAGGTAGTAGAAATTTTTCAGACTTTTGCCAAGCGTTGTGATGTGGTGGTGGGATGTATTGACTGCCCCACAGTCAAAGCCAATATTCAATCGGATATCACCTATAGTTTGAGTAGTTTGAGCGAGCCGACGGCTGACTATACGGTTGCTGAAGTGCAATATAATTCTGCGGACACCCAAGCGTTAGTAATCGAGCGTGGCAAGACTTTAGGGCGCATCTCCATTGGTTTACTAGGCAAACATAACCTCAGCAATACTCTAGCGGCGATCGCTGTCGCCCGTTATCTTGGAGTCGAGTGGCAAGCGATCGCGGAAGCCCTTCCCGATTTTGTGGGGGCAAGCCGCCGCTTTGAGGTTAAAGGCATTCAGAACGGCATTACTTTTGTCGATGACTACGCCCATCACCCTAGCGAAATTATGGCGACACTCGCCTCGGCAAGACAACAGAATACGAGCAGTCGTGTCGTGGCGATCTTCCAGCCCCATCGCTATAGCCGCACCTACCGCTTTCTCGAAGAATTTAGCCATTCCTTTACCGAGGCGGATATGGTCATCGTCACCGATATCTATGCTGCGAGCGAACCGAATGATGGCAAAATTACCGGCTCTCAGGTTGCCGAAGCGATCGCGGCTACCCATGCCGAGCGAAACGGCAGCCAAATTCACTATTTACCAACCCTCCAAGATGTCCAATCATTTTTAGTGAACCATCTGGAGTTCGGCGATCTAGCGGTGTTTCTGGGTGCTGGCAATCTCAATCAGGCGATCGCGCCCACCATGCAAGAATTAAGCCAAAACCCAAAAAGTAATTTCCCAGTGTAATTCCCGATGTAATTCCGATTCCCAAAATGGCAACGCCATTTTGGGAATCTCAAAACCTTACTGGGTTTGGTGTTTAATTCATAAAAGTGTTGTCACACTTTCGTGAATTGGTATAATCCCCCATTTTTCTGCTTAATTAGCTTTACTCCCAAGCAAATGTCCCTCGCTCAAACCCACAACTCAATCCGCTCGCACGTATCCCTTGCAAACCTAACTTCGATGCGTGTGGGTGGTGCGGCTGAATACTTTACCTCGCCTCGGTCATCCCTAGAGCTGACCGAGGCTTTGGCATGGGCTAACGATCTCCATATTCCCATTACCATTATTGGAGCGGGGAGCAATCTATTAATTAGCGATCGCGGCATAGAGGGGCTAGTAATTTGCACCCGACATTTACGCGGAATTGACTTCGACCCCACATCGGGACAGGTCACCGCCGCCGCTGGTGAGCCCGTTGCCCGTTTGGCAATCCAAGTTGCCAATTATGGCTGGGCTGGGTTTGAATGGGCAGTGGGCATTCCTGGCACTGTGGGTGGATTGGTAGTCATGAATGCAGGGGCTCAGGGTGGATGTGCGGCTGATTGTCTAGTTTCCGCAGAGACCTTGAGCCTCATTGGCACAACTCAGCTAATTTATCCCCAAGCATTAAATTTTAGCTATCGGACTTCTGCTTTACAGGATGCCGAGCTACTAGTCACGGCGGCAACTTTCAAGTTCCAGATCGGCGGTAACCCCGAAGCGATCGCAGCGGACACCGAGGCAAAACTCAAAGCAAGACATACAACCCAGCCCTACCACCTACCTAACTGCGGTAGCGTTTTCCGCAATCCTTTGCCGCAATTTGCCGCCCGCCTCATTCAGGATGCTGGGTTAAAAGGCTATCGGATCGGTAATGCTCAAGTCTCAGAGCTCCATGCCAACTTTATTGTCAATCTTGGCAACGCAAAAGCTAAGGATATTTTCAGTCTCATAGAACATATTAAAACCACTATTAGCGATCGCTACGGTGTGGTGCTGGAAACCGAAGTTAAAACGATCGGTCATTTCTAAAGGTTTAGGGGTTGCAAGCGATCGCATTTATCTATAGATAGATTTAATATTTAAGTATTTACATTACTCAATATTTGAACTAATCTAATTTTATAGGCGCAAGCTTATTTATAAATTTTCATAACCCATTCATTCCCATACGGTTTATTTGCAATCATGACAACAGCAGTACAGAGACGCGAAAGCGCATCTATCTGGGATCAGTTTTGTAACTGGATTACAAGCACCAACAACCGTCTATACATCGGTTGGTTCGGCGTAATCATGATCCCATGCCTCTTGGCAGCAACCATTTGCTTCGTAATCGCCTTTATCGCAGCACCTCCAGTTGATATTGACGGTATCCGTGAACCAGTAGCAGGTTCCTTGCTATTCGGTAACAACATGATTTCTGGCGCAGTCGTTCCTTCCTCGAACGCGATTGGCTTGCACTTTTACCCCATTTGGGAAGCAGATAGCCTTGATGAATGGCTATACAACGGTGGTCCTTACCAATTGGTAATTTTCCACTTCTTGCTCGGTATTTTCTGCTACATGGGTCGTGAATGGGAATTGTCCTACCGCCTCGGTATGCGTCCTTGGATCGCCGTAGCCTACTCTGCACCAGTAGCCGCCGCAACCGCAGTATTCTTGATCTACCCAATCGGACAAGGATCTTTCTCTGACGGTATGCCTTTGGGTATCTCTGGTACTTTCAACTTCATGATCGTATTCCAAGCAGAGCACAACATCTTGATGCATCCTTTCCACATGTTGGGAGTAGCAGGTGTGTTCGGCGGTTCCTTGTTCAGTGCCATGCACGGTTCCTTGGTAACCTCCAGCTTGATTCGTGAAACCACCGAAAACGAAAGCCAAAACGCTGGTTACAAGTTTGGACAAGAAGAAGAAACCTACAACATCGTTGCCGCTCACGGTTACTTCGGTCGCTTGATTTTCCAATACGCTTCTTTCAACAACAGCCGTTCCTTGCACTTCTTCTTGGCTCTATGGCCAGTAGTTGGCATCTGGTTCACCGCATTGGGCGTAAGCACCATGGCTTTCAACTTGAACGGTTTCAACTTCAACCAATCGATTTCTGACAGCCAAGGTCGTGTAGTACCATCTTGGGCAGACGTAATCAACCGCGCTAACTTGGGTATGGAAGTAATGCACGAGCGCAATGCTCACAACTTCCCTCTCGATTTGGCTGCTGTTGATGTAGCACCTGTTGCGATGGCTGCTCCTGCTATCAACGGTTAGTTCCGAGTGATGCTCTAGTCCAAATCTAGATGAATAAAAAAGCTCTCCGAATGGGGAGATTTTTTACTCTCTAAAAAACTTAAAAGAGGATGGCTGCACAAAGCGCAGTCATCCTCTTTTATACCAAAGCTCAAAATGGCTACGCCATTTTGAGCTTTGGTATAGCGAAAGCTATACCAAACAAAGACGGAAACTGTTACGCAGTTTATCTGCCTCAAGGTGTCTGCCGATAAACACCAATTGGTTTTTCCGAAGTTCATCTTTTTTCCAAGGGCGATCGCGAGTTGCGTCAAACTGCATATGTACGCCTTGAAATACCAGTCGCTCCTCTGCACCCGAAAGATTAATAATTCCCTTAGAACGAAAGATATCTTGACCTTGGTTTTTTAACAGTTCGTTAATCCATTCTTGAAATTTGTATGGATTTACGGATCCTGTCTCTACAATACTCACAGAGCCAACCTCTTCATCATGGATATGGTGATGATGATCGTGATCATGCTTGTGGTCGTGATGCTCGTGGTCGTGATGCTCGTGGTCGTGATGCTCATGATCGTGAGATACTTCTCCTTTAGGAGTAACAAACTCAGGATTTTTTTCGAGAATACGGGTTAAATCAAAACCACCAACGTTAATTACTTTGTTAACGCTATCTTCAACCTTGTCTTGATTGAGTTGCACGCGCGAAACCTTTGCCAGAACGTTGAGATGCTTGATTTTCGCTTCCAGTTCATCCAGTTCAGCCTTAGTTACGAGATCGGTTTTATTCAACAGAATCACATCAGCAAAGCCAATCTGCTCAAGAACTTCGCGATCGCCCCAATGCTGCTGGACATGCTTAGCATCAACTACAGTCACCACCGCATCCAGATCGACCTGACGATAAATGTCTTCATCCATAAAAAAAGTCTGAATCACAGGACCAGGATCGGCAAGACCAGTAGTTTCGATCAAGAGATGATCGAACTTATGACGGCGGCGCATGAGATTACTAATAATCCGAATGAGATCGCCGCGTACTGTGCAGCAAATACAGCCATTATTCATTTCAAAAATTTCTTCATCAGCGCCGATCACTAGTTGTTGATCGATACCAATTTCGCCGAACTCATTGACTATGACGGCAACTTTTTTGCCATGCTCTGCGGTGAGGATGTGATTGAGTAATGTCGTTTTTCCTGCACCAAGAAAGCCTGTGAGGACGGTAGCGGGAATTTTTTCAGTTGCGATCATAGCCTATATCAATTACCTGTATTACCTGTAATGCAAATCATTATACTCAATTAAAGAAGTTGCGGCTTTGGAATCTAATGGAAGTGACATGAAGTAACCTTGCCCGTAGTTGCAATTCAGAGATTGCAAGATTTGCTTTTGTGATTCTGTTTCCACTCCTTCAGCCACAACATCCATACTCAGTCCGTGGGCTAAGTTAATAATCGTGGATACCATACTATTTTTATTACTGGTTGCCAACTTTTGGACGAACGAGCGATCGATTTTCAAGGTATGGATAGGTAATTCATGCAGTCGGCTAAGCGATGAGTATCCCGTGCCGAAATCATCAATGCAAAGCTTAATATCTAAATTCCTTAATTGTTCCAAAACAGATATTTCCGAATCAGCAAAATCTAAAAGGCAACTTTCTGTAATTTCTAGTTTCAGACAATTACTCGGTAAGCCTGATTCCTCTAACGCCTTTTGGACATTTTGAGCAAAATCAGTTTGTTTGAGTTGGATCGGTGAGATATTGACATTCATCCACAGACTGTGATCGCTAAGGCGATCGCTAAATTGTTGATGCCAAATTTTCATTTGGTGTAGGGACTGCTTCAAGATCCACAAACCCAAAGCATTAATTAAACCAATTTCCTCGGCAATGGGAATAAAGTGAATCGGAGATATCAATTTCCCCGAAGAATGATTCCAGCGGACGAGGGATTCAAAACCACAGATGCGATCGGTTTGGAGACTATAAATCGGCTGATAGTACATACAAAACTCTTCGCGCTCGATCGCTCTCCGCAGATCGTTTTCCATTTCTAATCTGGTGATCGCGGCTTCACGGGTAAGCGGATTAAAGACATCGTATCGACCTCGTCCTTTGTGCTTCGCCTGATACATCGCAATATCCGCATCCCGAAGAATATCTTCAGGCCATAGATAATCCTCGGTACTGAGAGCGATCCCAATACTGATACTGACAAATAATTCGTAATCTTCCAGTTTAAAAGGAAGTTCTAATTCCAATTGAATTCGATCGGCAAGCTCGATGGCTTCATCAATACTTTCAATATCTTCAAAGAGAATCACAAATTCATCACCACCAAATCTAGCTACGGTGGCGCGATCGCGCAGAATCGATCTCAGCCTGTGGGTAGCTTGTTTGAGCAGTTCGTCTCCGACCAAATGTCCGAGGCTATCGTTAATTACTTTAAAGCGATCGAGATCGGCAAATAAAACTGCATAACGGGATTTTGCGGTGGTTAAGTATTGCAATCTTTGCATCAGCCAAGCTCGATTAGGCAGGTCTGTCAGCGCATCATGAAAAGCTTCGTAGGCAAGGCGTTGCTCTCTTTGTAATAGCTGTATTTGTACTTTTTGCAAATCAGCTAGAGCTTCTGACAATTCTGCGGTACGATCTCGCACGCGATTTTCTAATTCTTGCGTAAAATTCTCCAATTGAACATTCTTTTCCTGTATTTGTTTAGTCAAGCTCCTAATTTGCAGATGAGTTTTGACTCTAGCAATAACTTCATCCCGATCGAAGGGCTTAGTGATATAGTCCACAGCACCTAACTCAAATCCCTTGACTTTATCTAAGGTATCTGAGAGAGAAGTCATAAAAATGATCGGGATGTCGCAGGTTTCGATAGTATTCTTCAGGATTTGACAAGCTGTAAATCCATCCATGATGGGCATCATCACATCTAAAAATATTAAATCGGGTTTCACGTAGATCGCCTGCTCGATCGCACTTTCCCCATCGATCGCAACTAAGACCTCCCAATTACAATCATCTAAAGTCCCAGATAAAACCTTGAGATTGTTCGGATTATCATCAACTATTAAGATCTTACTTTTAGGGTAAACTTCTGTAATCATGACCTTAAATTAACTTAAATTAAAAAGATTTCATAAATCAGGACATCAAACCCAATAGAGAGTTGCGACGTAAAGCGCCACAACTCTCTATTGGGTTTGATATTTGTCCTAACATCACTGACTATAGCTATAAATTGGTAAGCGGTTACTAAACAGTTGGGATTCACTAATCGGGGCTAATCGCAAATATCTAATTACTAATTAGCTAGAGTTATCTCGATAGAATTTAATCAATTCTTTGATTTTTTTGATCTGAAATTCACCAGCTAATCTTTGTAATTCTTTAGCAAAGGGTACTAGGTCAAGATCTTGCTGCTCAAGCTGATTGGCTCGCTCATTAATAATATTAATATTGCCTTGCATTACTAATTCCCAAAGCACTTCTATTTCTTCTTGGGGTGGTGCAAGCATAGCGGTGTGATTGGAAACTTGCGTGTTTTCCTCAGCGGATATAGGAGGGGGAGAAGCGCAGATTTCTTCGTAAATCCATTGAATTTTAAGGTGCTTGGCAATTTTAGCGAGTAAAGTATCAAAACAAATTGGCTTAGACAAGAAATCATTACCTCCAGTTTCTAAGCTTTCTGCTTCATTTTTGCTAAAGGCACTGGCAGAAGTAACAATAATCACGATATTTTGTAAATCTGGCGATCGCCGAAATTGTCTGATCATCTCAAAGCCATCCATGACGGGCATGACTAAATCGGTAATCACCAGATCGACCCTTTGAGCCAGAGCTAACTCTATGGCATCTCTACCATTGGCAGCCTCTAGGATATTAAACCCGATTTCTTCGAGCAGTTTCACCAATACGGTTCTATTTTCCCATTTATCATCAACTACAAGAATTGTTCTATTTTCCCCAGCAAATCCCACCGTTTTCCGTTGGATGAAATTTTCATTGCCTTGAGCCCAGTCAATCATTTCCGTTGCTGATTTTAAATTTAAATCGATCCAGAAGATGCTGCCTTTTCCCCTCTCACTCTTGACCTGAATGGTACTGCCCATGATTTCGACAATCTTTTGGCTGATTGCCAATCCCAAACCAGTGCCCTCAGCATTGACTAAAGCTCCACCCGCCTGCTCGAAGGGAAAAAAGATTTTCTCTATCTGCTCTGGGCTAATACCGATACCCGTATCTTCGATCTGGAATCTAATTTGATGCATAATCGAGAAACTGGGGCGCTCTCGATCACCGATATTGCTGTCGGATTGAAGCTCTGTGTAAGGAATATTTAAGGCGATCGCATCAACTTTAAAGGTAACTCCCCCATCTTGAGTAAATTTGATTGCATTTCCTAGCAGGTTGAGCAAAACTTGGCGCAGTCGCTTATCATCAGCAAAAATCCCGATCGGTAAATTCGCTGAGGGCAAGTAGGTAAAAGTAATGCCTTTTTGCATGGATCTCACTGCACAGACCTCAACCACCCCCTGTAGAAAATTTTGGAAATGAAAGTCAGTTTCGAGCAGCTCCATTTTTTGAGCCTCAATCTTGGACAGATCGAGAATATCGGCAATTAAATTTAGGAGATGATTGCTGCATTGTTTGATAACATTGATGCCCTCGATTTGCTTTGGCGTTAAATTGCGATCGCGTTGCAGAATTTGGACGTAGCCGAGAATGCCATTCAGCGGCGTTCTTAGTTCGTGGCTCATATTTGCTAAAAATTCACTTTTAGCTTTATTGGCGGAATCGGCTTCTTCTTTGGCTTGAGACAGATCGATCTCCGACTGTTTGCGTTCGGTAATATCCGTATACGAGCCAATCATTCGGTTAGGCGTTCCATCTAGATCGAAAAGAGCGATCCCTCTAGCCAGCATCCAACGATAGGAACCGTCTTTACATCGAATTCGATGCTCCGCAATATATTGGGGAATCTCCCTTGCCCAATACTTCTCAACAATGGTCATAACCTGATTGCTATCATCGGGATGAATGAGATGAAGCCAAGAGTCAATATTGGGGGGAAGTTCATCCTCTCCATATCCCAACATCGATTTGTACCTTGCGGAAAAAAAGACCTCATTAGTTTTGCAATTCCAATCCCAGATCCCATCATTACTGCCTTCCAAGGCAAGATGCCAACGCTCTTCACTATCTTTTAACTGCTGCTCGACCAGCTTGCGACTGTAGGACTCGATCGACAGCGCCACTAGATCGCCAATAGATCGCGCAAAACTCTGCTCTAGGAGAGTCCAAGCTCTTGGTTGCCCTGTATGCTCCAGACTGAGCATCCCCACAATCTCGTTATTCTGCCTCAGAGGGATCTCTAAGATAGAAGCAATCCCCAATTGCATGAGATATGCCTCAGTTAATTCGGAGGTGCGATTATCGTTAATGGCATCCTCAACGGAGACTGCCGATTCGGTATGTAACTTGCCAAGGTACTTTGGGAAAGAATTTGATGACACATCGCTTTCTACGGCATGGATTCCTGAACTGAGCAAGAACAAATCTAGGCAACTCCAACTAATACGGTCTGTGGTAGCCAACCAGACGCTACTGCGGGCAACCTGTAAGGTTTGGGCAACGACTTCAGTTAGCTTCTGGACGCTAGCCATCAGATTGCCTTGGCGCAGCGATTCGTCCTTGGCAAGATCGTTAAGGATTTGATAATGCTGGCTTAAGGTCGCCGCCTTTTCTTGCAGTTCGTTCTGAATGGCAATGCGATCGCTAATTTCCTTCGCCAATTCACTCGTTCTTTCTTCGACTTTGAGTTCGAGCGATCGCGAATAGTCCTGCAACTTAGCTTGAGATTGTAGGATTTGATGCTGCATTTGATTAAGGGCTGAGGTCAGAATGCCTATTTCCTCAATCCAAGTATCAGGTGCAGGTTGGGAAAAATTTTGTTTAGCGATCTCCACACTGACATCGCGCAATCGAAAAATTGGGCTGACGATCCATCGGATAGTTAGTATCCCTAGCACGCTCAAACCTATCCCCACAAGGACATATAGCCCAATGAGTGTCATCCCATCTTGATGGCTTTGTGCCAAAATATCAGACTCTGGGGTAACGATGAAAACGTACCAATCGATACCCGCTTCGTCCTGATAGGGAGATATTTCAATAAATTGCCTTTCGCGCTCTACTTTGCCGTTAGACTTACGGTCGATATCCATATCAAAATTTTCAATGTCATGAATATTCCCTATTTCCCCAAAACGTCTAGACGATTCAATAATCGTGGTCTGAATAAAAGGGTTTTTGCTAGCATCGGCTTTTAGTCTTTGGATATTACCTTGGGGATCGATTGTAAATAGCAATTCTTTGCTGGATGTAGCTACCAAAAATCCCGATCGCTCCACGATGAAAATTTGGCTTTTGGCGCTTACACGATTGTTCTCGATAAACTCATTAATTCTTCCCAAATTTAGACTAGCGTTAATCGTATAAATAGGCTTGCCTTGAGCGTCAAAAATAGCTTGAGTGGCCGCAATGCCTAAATTATTACGGTCTAGAGGATAAACTTCGCTCCAGACTGCCTGTTTATTGTCCAGCTCTGGCTGATACCAAGGATGCGATCGCAGATCGTCAGATTTTTCAGTTTTAAATAAATCACCTAAATTGCCTTGAGCATCAAACCGATACCAGTTTTGAGTGGAAAATTTCTCCGTGACTTTGACGGCTAACTGCTGCTCTTCTTGACTTACGACACCAATAAAATCTCCCGCACTGTCACCTAAAAATATTTCCTGTACTTGTGGAAATACCGTGAGTAGAATCTTAAATTTTTGAATGATTTCAGTAGAGTTTTTAGTATTAAGAGAACGATCAGTGGGAACCTTAGCACTCATCCGCACAACTTGCATTGGTGGGAGTAAATAGTCAGAAATACTATGTTTTAGGGATAGTATGGATTTTATTCTACTTTTATTACTATTCTCATTAACGATCTTTTGCGAATTTTGAAATGAGAAATAACCAACAATCCCCAAGGCTACAATAATCTGAAAAATAAAAGGAAAAGTCATCAGCGAGCGAATCGAAATCCTTCTAAATGTCAGTTTTTTTTGACTATCTATATCTTCAGTCATTTTTAATCTGATGAAATGGCAAACCTTTATAGTCAAATCTATAGTCAAATCTATAATTAAACTTATGGTCAAAGGCTTTTAACTTTGGCTTAACTTATTAAGATCCCTATTAGGATTCATAAGTTATCTTTAGTTAGATTTGATACTTAAATAATAGACCAATTTCATGATTTGAAAACTGCTTAATCTTATAGCTGTCAACAAGTGTATTAGGACATAATTGAGTGGCGGTGCTTCGCGCCGCCACTCAATTCTTGGGGTTTAATTTGTCCTCATTCAAGTGACCGTAGCTATAGGGAAGAATATACCTAAATGACCGACTCTTCCACGGACTTTGCAGACAAGGAAGGAGTTAAGTTTAATGTTAAATCTTTAGAAAATCGCTATATTTAAATCGCTCTATTTAAATATTTAGCCACCACCAACAATAGTGACAATTTCTAAGCGATCGCTATTTTGGATAATTGTCGTTTCCCATAGTTGGCGATGTAAAATTTCACCATTGTATTCCACAGCAACCAGACGCGGATTTAATCCTAAGTATTTCAGCAATTCGATCGTCGTAAGATTTGGCTCGCATATGCGATTATCACCATTGACTTGCACAGTAATCATTCTTTCGTTTTTGATTAAGTTTCCCTACTGATTCTAAAGTTTTCAGTACCACCAAGTCTAAAAACAAAATTAGAAAGATTGGTTGCTATACTTCTTACTAAAAATAACATCTGTGTGTCTATGCCCCAACCTAACTCAGCAAATACGCCAGACTTAATACCGAGCGATTCTCTAAATGTCACAGTTAATCCTGAAATTAATCCTGAAATTAATCCTGAAATCGGACTGAGTGACAATGAAGTTAGAGATCGCAAGCGTCGTGGTGATATTAATACCATTGTCTTGCGTTCCAGCCGAACCTATCAAGATATCTTCAAGGAAAACGTTTTTACCCTATTTAACGTTACCTTTGGCGTAATTTTATTGCTGATGATGGTACTCGGACAGATCACCGATGCTTTATTTTCAGGATTTTCCGTATTTATGAATATTCTGGTAGGGGTAGTGCAGGAAATCCAAGCAAAATTGACTCTTGATAAGCTGGCTTTGCTATCGGTACAAAAGGTCAAGGTAAGACGCAATGGGGAATCGCAGGAGATTCCCGTGGGCGAGTTAGTCCGTGACGATCTCATCGAGCTTAATCCTGGCGATCGCGCTCCCGTCGATGGACCAGTACTGGTTTCACAAAATGTAGAAATGGACGAATCGCTTCTGACGGGAGAATCCGATCCCGTTGCCAAACAGATCGATGATATTGTGCTGTCGGGTTCCTTCTGCTTGGCGGGAAGTTGTGTATTTCGAGCCGACAAGATTGGCAATGAAAGCTATGCGGTCAAATTATCCCAGTCTTCAAGGGTTTATAAGCGAGTATTTACACCATTACAGAAAAAGATTGATACGTTAGTCGAAATTTTCATTCTCGTCCTGATTGTTGCAGCCTTTTTATATCTATCGTCTAGCCTCAATTCAGGGCGATCGATGGTAGATATCATTCGCTATGCTTCAGTAATTATTAATAGTTTTGTGCCTGCGGGATTGATTCTCTCCATTAGCGTTGCCTTTGCGATCGGCGCGGTCGAAATCAGCAAGCGGCGTACGTTAATTCAAAAAATCAATGCCGTTGATTCGATGAACAGTGTGAGAATTTTATGTACTGATAAAACGGGAACCCTCACGCAAAACAAACTATTAGTCAAGGCAATTGTGCCTTTAGGCGATACGGATGAGGATTCCTTGCGGGAGTTAATCGCTCTCTACACAAATTTAATGGGAACTCAAAATAGCAGTGCCAAGGCGATGGCAGCATTTACGGACAAGCCGCGATCGCCATCTCAACTCGTCAGCGAAATTCCCTTTAGCTCTAGTCGTAAATGGGGAGCGATCGCCATTGATATTGGCACAACTATTATGGTCGGTGCGCCAGAGATCTTGTTTGCCAATGCCGAAATGCAGGAGCAAGCTAAACAATATGCACGCCAAGGTTTACGAGCGATCGCTGTCGTTACAAGTGAAAGCAGCATTGATGCCGAGAAGAATCCCCAACTACCCGAAAATCGTCGCGAGCGGGGCTTGGTTTTGCTGGAGGACAGCCTGCGTCCCGATGTAGTCGATACGATTGCCCAGTTACAGGCTCTCAATGTCAGGCTGAAGGTCATTTCAGGGGATAGCGTCGAAACTGTCGCCTCGATCGCCCGCCAAGCAGGAATCGCCGTTCCCGATGATGCCGTATTTACCCAAAAGACCTTAGAGGCTATGGATAACCAAACCTTTAGTCGAGCGGCGGCCTCTGGGGCAGTCTTTGGAAGAATCACCCCCGATATGAAACGGCGTTTGATTTCCGCCATGGTAAAACGGGGCGGCTATGTAGGCATGGTCGGTGATGGAGTCAATGATGTACCCGCATTTAAGGAAGCTCAACTAGCGATCGCCATGAATGATGGGGCGCAGATTAGTAAAGACGTTGCAGATATTGTTCTACTTGATAACAATCTATCTGCCTTACCACAGGCTTTTGCCGCAGGAGATTCGATTAAACAAAAGATTCTGGCTTCATCCCTGCTCTATCTCACCAAAAATATTATGGTGATTCTGACCATTGCTTTTGCGGGGTTTGTGCAACTTCCCTTTCCTGTGGAGCCTCGCCATATGACTATGTTAACGATGGCAGTCGTAGGCTTGCCGACGATTTGGATCTCGTTTGGATGGTTAAAACCCAAACGTCTTGAGAACTTTCTGCGGGATGTATTGGGCTATAGCTGTATGGCTGGAATTTTTGGCGCGATCGCTATGACGACGGGATATGTTTTGTCCTACTACATCAGCGGGTGGGCGCTCCTCAAGGTTCCCTACAGCTCTGCCATGCTCAATTCCGATACTTTCCAAGATATTGCTAAGGGGCAAGCACAATGCGTCAGCACGTTTATTGGCATCTTCTTCGTGCTATTGGTGTTTTGGACGCTAATGGATATTTCCATCTGGAAAGTACGCACGCTCTTCAAAAATTCTAATTCTGCAATTCTGGGTATCGTCGCAGTAGGTCTATCTGTTGCCTTGATGTTGATATTTCCTTCTTTCTTTCAAGTGGAAATTCCCGATCAATTTGGCTGGACGATGGTAATTTTCTTACCGACCTCTAGCTATTACCTCTTAAGAATGCTGCATTCAAGTAAGCTATTGCGGAATTTACCTCGCTATCTCAGTCAGCCTTAGTTGGCTAGAAGATGGAAACTATCTTGAAAACGATTTCAACGATTTCTAAAAAATTGTGCAAATGCTATATCTTTTGAGAACCTAAAAACATGAAACCTAAAGCTTGCAAACGTCCAGTCGCGATTACTATTCTTGCCACCACAATGATCGGCACGAGCATTGTACTAATCCTTGATCGCCTATTAAACTTCTATATTTATCGCATTCTAGAAGGTGACACACCTCTAGTCGATAGTAATTCCATTAATTTACAAGTAGTTTCAGGAATTGCCTTTTTAGGTTTTGGCATAGTCCCAATTTTTTTGGCGATCGGACTATGGAATTTAAAGTCTTGGGCTAGGTTTCTCAGCATTTGTCTCTACAGTTCAGTAATGTTTCCCGCAACTGCTGCTTCCTTCCATTGGATTTCACCGCCTTCAGCAACTAAGCTTTTACAAATCCCCAATGTTTTTGATGATGCGCTCAGTATCGATACCAAGGAACCGATCTCGCGATTGATGGTTTTAAATCCCTATATAGCTATTGGCAGTGCGATCGCTCTTGCTATTTTGTTGACTCCTGCGATCGGCAATGCTTTCCGCTCTCGCTATCACCCGACTAATTCAGAAAATTAGATAAATATAAACTGCGATCGCTCACTAGCAAATTTCATTATGTACGAGGCTTTTCACGAATATTCATACCATACAAAAACATATGCAGAATTTCGAGAGGTGACATGGGTGGACTATGAATCATGATGTCACCATTGTTGGGATGAAGATGAAACCGTAAATCTCGTTCATCATTTCTATGATCTGGTAGATTGAGATCAATTCTTAAAAAAGAGGCTACAATCTCTCCTTCTCTTTTAGGGAATCTTATTTCAAAATCAAATCCTATGATTTGAGCAGGTCTAATTGTTTCGTCGATAGTAATAGCAAAATCAAACCAGCGACCATTGTTAAGTTTGAAATGTGGAATGTCTGGATTTCGTTTGAAATTGCGTTTAGAATCTTTGCCACCACCTGTAATTTCGTAATATCCTTGTTTACCATTGCTTATCTTCAGCAACTGATGAAGCTCACTTAGATTCGTACTTAATATCTTTTCATTGCTGGCATCATTCAAACATTTAAAAATTTGTTTCCTTAATTTCTCTGCGCTTTCTATTTCCAGTAGTGTCTGGTTTAAAGAACGCTCTTGGATTTCTTTACAGATCTTTTCCCAACTATTTTTGCCTTTCAAGCAAGTCACCTCGATCGAGTAAAATTAGCCATTCCCCATATTCTGGGTCGGTTGGTAGTTGACGATTCTCAGCCAAAGCTATTATCTCTTCATTGGTTTGACCAGACCATTCTTGTAATGCAGACAAGCGTTGTTCGCATTCTTCAGAAGTAAGTATATCTGCATCTTGATCTAAATAATATATTCGTGAGCCGACAAAACTAACAAAATGAGGAGCATTACTAAACATTAAACGACTTGATTGCTCGGAAAGTACAACTAAGCCACCATTTTTATTTTTGTCTAATTGAGTTCTAAAAGTATCAAAAATCTCCCATTCGTTATTATCCCATGAGTCAAATTGATGTAGTAAGAAGTATTCTTGAGGTGATTCTTTAATGCATTTAACTAGATTTCTTGACCCATATTCTCCTGAAATAGTTACTGCTTCACATTCGCTAAAAATCTCAACACTATCTTGTAACTCATCAATTGTTGATTGTATGTCATCAGGCACAGCAACCAGAACCATCCAACTATTACTATCTGGCGGGCGCAATTCAATTTTTTGCAATAACTCATCTATAGAAGAAAGTTTATCCACTAGCAAATCCATTAGTAAATTCTCTCGTATTAATTTTATTTTGAATAAATAGAACTAAAGTTGGATGAATAGCAAAACGCTGGCGAGGATATTCATATTCTAAGATATGTCCTGTAAGCATTAGTTCAAAATCTTCAGAAGTTCTAGGGAAAAATGATTTCTCAGTTGTAACTTTAATAAGAGTATCTATATTCAAATCAGTTAAACCAATTGTCTTGGAACGTTGCATAAATATAATTGCTTGCTCTGCATGTTGCTCCATAACTAGAGACGAGCCGTCCATATAAGCTTCCTCAATTGCCGCTTGGGTAAGAGACATCAAATCTCGTAAAACTCCTCCAGAATTAAATATGATCATCTCTCTTGCCCTTTGGTTAATAAGCTTTTCAGGATCTCGAACCTTAAAAATGTCTGTAAAAAGTTGTTGAGCTTCAGCATTTTTCAAAACATCTAAATATGGTAAGAAATAGAAATTTTCTGTGTTTTTTACAATATTTACTCTCTCTGTGTATAGAGTTACAATAGAGCCTACAATAATTGCCCCAAATCCATATTTATTAATTTCAATTGCATCGTCAAGAACAGGTTTTACAAACATTTGAGATTCTCTTAGTCTATCTAGACTATCAAAAAGAAATACAACCTGTTTTACTGATTTCTCATTAACGAACTTGCTTACCTTGGCAAAAGCTTGTAAAACTGAACTTCGATTTTCTCGCTTCTCAGTAGTGGTAAATGCTTGAGAGCTTCCCACATTTAGCATTCCCCCTATACCTATGCCCCCTATACTTTGATTTGGTCTTGGTTGATGGTACGTAACAATTTCACTATTTCCATATAGTAATCTCTCAAATATTCTCTTGGAATCACTTATTTCAGAGGTATTGTAGCCTTGCAATGTTTTTATTAATTCAAGACCCGCGATCGCAATTAAAGCACCAGATTGCAGTTCAGAAATATCAGTAAAAAGACTAATATCAATATAAATAGCCTTAATATCTTCCAACTCATTTAAAGCTTGTTGAGTTAATAGTAATTGTGTGGTTTTACCCGATCCAATACCACCAAATAACAAATGTGCTGAAGAAGGTCGGAGAGCAATTTTACCAGTAATAACTCCTACAGGATTATTTGGCAAGTTGATATAAAATCCTCGCTCGACAGCGCGTTGAGGATTAGAAGTACCTTCAAAAGCTGACATCAGCCTGCGGAAAAATTTCAGGCGATCGGACATAACATTTTTAATGAAAGGTTAGTGTTTATATATTAACGGATTAATCGATGAACTGAAAATTATGCATTTGCTCACGATCTATACTGAGAAACTACAGCATAAATCGTGAGTAGCTAAGCGATCGCTATACTTTCTTCACTAAAACCAATTCCTCAGCCGTGAAGTCTTCAAAGGCAGCCTGCTGACTGGCTAATAGCTCAACCGTGGCATCAGCAATATCATTATTTGCCGCAGCGCGATCGCGTAAACGTTGCTGCAAAACTTCCACAGGTGCAGTGCAGTAAATAATCTCTACAGGGATATTTTGAGCTTGCGCGGCAGCGATCGCTTGACTGCGTAAACTAATGCGATCGTACTTCGCATCGAGAATGACCGTAAAGCCTTTGCTGGCTAATAGGGAACCTAATTCCGCTAATCTGGCATAGGTTTTCGCCGTCATCTCTGGCGTATAGATCTCATCACTACCGCGTTCCATCAGATCGATTCCCGCAATTTGCTTGCGGATAGCATCCGATCGCAGATAAATCGCATCTTGCTCAGAAGCGATCGCCCTTGCGGTCGTACTTTTGCCAGAGCCAGATACCCCCGACATGATGATCAATTTGCCCTGTTTGGGTTGCGTATATTCCCAAGCCAATTTGTAATAGGCGGCAGCTTCCGTTTGAGCATTCGCTTTCACATCCGCAGGAATATTGGGGTCGTCGAGCAAGAATGATGTCACCTTAGCCCGCACATAGGCACGCATACTGCAATGCAGCGGTAACAGTACGGCTCCCTCGTAATCGCCAGTACGTTCTAGGTAGGTATTGAGGAAGATATTGGCGAGATCTCTTCTGCCACGAAATTGCAAATCCATTAATAGGAAGGCAGCATCGTACAGCACATCACTATTTCGGAATGGTTCGTTAAACTCAATGCAATCAAAAATTTGAATTTTATCTTGATAGAGACAAATATTTTTTAAATGCACATCACCATGACATTCCCGCACCTTGCCCTTAGCAATGCGATCGCTAAATAAATCAGCATTTTCGGCAAAGAATTTCTCGGTATAGGCGCGAGTTTGCTCGAAATACTCGGCGGTTTGAGCTAGCCCGATATACTTCTCCGTAGAAGCATAGTTATCATTGGCGACGGCGCGTACTGCTTCGGCTGTGCCAAAAGTATTGATATGATCATTAGTTAGCGCCTGTTGATGAAAAGCCGCCAATTGTTCGCCAATTTGTTTTACGTGATCGACCGTCAGCCGACCTGAAGCAAACATCTCAATTAACAAATCCTCTTGCGAAAACTCTGGCATAGCGATCGCATATTCGACTGCCGTTTTCTCGCCAGAGCGATCAAAATGATACTTTCCATCTGTTTCCCCAATGGGCAAAACCGAGAGATACAGATTGGGAGCAAGGCGGCGATTGAGGCGGAGTTCCTCTTCACAGAAATATTTGCGCTTTGCCAAGGTCGAAAAATCGAGAAAGCCAAAATTCATGGGTTTCTTGACTTTATAGGCATAGTCTCCTGTCAATAGCACAAAGGAAATATGCGTTTGCAGAAGTTGGATCGGCTCAGTAACAGGATGATCGTAAAATTCGGGCGCGAGCATTTGCTCGATAATTGGCGGTAAGGACATAGGGGAATTGGTAATTGGTGGAGTTAGTATTTGGAAATTGGTTAATAGCCAATAGTTAATGGCTATTAAGTAATACCAATTCCCAAAATGGCAAAGCCATTTTGGGAATCTCAAAACCTTTCTGGGTTTGGTTTTTAATTCCCAAAAGTGTTGTCACACTTTCGTGAATTGATATAACTGGGCATAATTAAAGAACAGAATCAAAAGCTGTAGCGCTCGCGCAGCTTGCGCTACAGCTTTTGGAATTTTATATTTAATTGCGCCTAGCTACTTAGCTAGGTCGTTTATAGCGGACTAGCCAAGTGAAAAAGAGAATAGGTAGGGAGAGAGCGACTAGACTTTCAGCCCAGAAAAAGGATAGGAAATCCGACAATCCTCCTAGGGGTGGAACTCCAGGCTGGAGATTTCGCACCGCGGGCAAAGCAAATAACATACCAGCAATGAGGGTAAACATACCAAACTCAATGGGACGGGGTTGCCAAAGCACGACGATAGACATGGTGAATATCACCAAGCCAATCAGCCACATGGCAAGCATCAAAAAGATAGAAAAGGATTTAGTGATGATCGATCGCGATACTTTTATCCGCAGTCCCTTGACTTCGTCGGTAGACTCAAACTCATTCTTCGGAATATAGTCTGCATCAACGTTATAACCTGATACTGCTCCATAGAAATTTACTACTATGGGAATTTCTTCCTTATCATCTTTAGGATTGGTAAAAAAGACGTAGAGGTCAGAGACATGGGAATCAAAGGGATAATCGCTAACCCTACCCTTAACTATAGAGATTGTCCCCGTTACGGAGTCGAGAATGTGATTTTTTTCAAGGGTAACTTCAGATTTACCGCTTTCGATGCCCGTAAAAAGTTTTAGATCTTTGGTGAGGTAGAATTCTTTCGTTGAATAAGTTCCTTCTGGTTTAGGCGCAAATCGAAGAGTCAGTTCGCCTTTAATGGGGTCGATCGCTAATAGATTAACTTCAATATCAAGACGATTCGGTATTTTATCATCGCCAAAGACCAGATCAGCCGATCGCTGAGTGCGATCGTTTTGATAGAAATAGAGAGCGCTAGAGAATGCCCCGATAAAGAGGGCTAAGAATAGCAGGATAAGAATAATGCGTTTCCCTAGAAGCTTACGCGCAGTACCTTCCATAGAGTTTGACTCAGTAATTATGAATTAGGGGATTGGTGATTTACTAACAAATCACTACTCAGACTACCCCACTTTGCGCTCGGTCACTAGGGTGAGGCTAGTCCATTCGCCCTTGCGATCATAGGCACGGATCATCCGTTGGTGTAGATCTGGCTCGACGAGCCATGACAGGGATATTTGAAATGGCTGACGGTTAACGATCGCGATCGGACAGGTTATCGATGCGCCATCGGGTAAAAATAAGGTCTGGCTCGTCATTTGATCTGTCATTTGATCGGTCGATGTGGAATCGGGCATATCCCGCTCAAAGTTGAGGATGTGGGGATAATGAGCATCTTGCCTGCCAGTGGAGGTAATCGTTTGCAATCCCCTATTTGTCTGCATTTGCAGGGACATGATCGCGCGATCGCCATCATATTGCCATTCCGTCGTCGTGGATATACTCTCAGGCTCGAACCAATCGGCAGAAATTACCATTGCAGAACCTTCCCATTTACCAATTAAGTCCTTTACCGTTAAAGGAGGACGTTCGGGGCTACCGCTCTGGGGTAAATGCTCACGAATGAGCGTAAAGTAATTCAGGCGACTGGCTTTATCGTAGAGAGCAACTAACCGCAAACGGCGATCGCCATAAATCAAGCCTAACTCTGATCCAAATTCACTATAGGGGGCAAATTGCAACGAGCCCTGCGAAAAAGCCCCGTTCTCAAAAAAGCTGGTACTGCGGTTGAGGGTGCGATATTCCAAAACTAAGTCCTGTGGCTGTCCCCCATAAAAGCGTCGCACTACCTGACGCATGGTTTGGTGGTCGGCTTGCAGTTCCAGACTGGTTTCGCTAGGAATATCTTCTAAGATTTCGCCACTTGGGGATATGCGCGTAAAGGAACCTTGCCAACAGCCAAGATTTTGGAGCAAACATTCCCATTGCGATCGCATAATCTTTTATACCCAAACCAACTTTTGTCTAGTGTATCAGGACTATAGAGTGGCGGCGCTTCGCTCCGCCACATCTTTCTAGCGGCAGCTATATCTTCAGGCAAGCTCTTAATTTTGCGATTGTTTTAAGGGGATTTCAATGGTGAACTCAGTGCCAATCCCTACTTCAGACCGAAAAGAAAGCTTACCGCCATGATTTTCAGTAACGATCTGGTAAGCGATCGATAGTCCCAAACCCGTCCCTTTGCCGACGGGCTTAGTCGTAAAAAACAGGTCAAACAAACGGTTACGAATATTTTCAGGGATACCACTACCATTATCGGCAATTTTAACGACTAAGCGATCGCCCTGAGGTTGCTCATTCAGAATTTCCGTCCTAATTAGGATCGTGGAGACTTTGCCATCTTTTCTCGTCCATTGTGGTTTATCGTTCACCATTTGCCACAGACCATTATGCTCGGCATCCGACTCCAGCGCATCGATCGCATTGGTCAGCAAATTCATAAACACTTGATTTAGTTGTCCTGCATAGCATTCGACTTCAGGAAGATCGCCATAGTCTCTTTTAATGAGAATCTCAGGACGACTAGGTGTAGATTTAATGCGACTTTGTAAAATCATCAAAGTGCTATCAATTCCCTCATGGATATCCACATACTTAGCCCCCGCTTCATCGCTGCGAGAGAACTTATTGAGGGACAGGACGATTTTATGAATCCGTTCTGCTCCAAGGCGAATGGAACCAATTAATTTTGTAAAGTCTTGGGCAAGAAAATCAATGTCGATCTCCTGCAACTTCGATTGCACAGGTTCGACTGGCGTTGGATAATTGACGCGATATGCCTCTACAAGATTCAAGAGATCGGCTGTATAGGTATCGGCATAGGAGAGATTGCCATAAATAAAGTTCACAGGATTGTTAATTTCATGGGCAATTCCTGCCACCAATTGCCCAAGTCCAGACATTTTTTCGGCTTGAATCAATTGCGATTGAGTACTTTTTAGCTCTTGTAACGCATATTCGAGTTTTTCGGCTTGCAGACGATACTTTTCTTCAGAGGCGCGGACAAGAGCTTCAGCAGCAAGACGTTCGGTAATATCGCGCAAACTCCACACTCGCCCCGCACGACCATCTAAAACATGTTGGGGTTGCGAATAACATTCCAGAGTACGACCATCATCGAGTTCTACGACCTCGAAACTATTTTGGTCGCCGCTTAGCTCCTTGCCAAAGTTATGTAGATACTTAGATGAGGTAATCCTTTGGGTCACATATTCAAGGATTTGAGTATCATTATGAGATGTAAAAATGCGATCGGGAATGCGCCATAATTCGACAAATTTTTGATTGCAAATAGTAATATTGCGGCATTCATCTAAAACTAAAATGCCATCGGCAGTTGCCTCAAGGGTTGCGCCGAGGGCTGCAAAACTTTTGTTAATTTCAGCTTCTGCAACTTGGCGATCGCTAATATTTGTACAGACATAGGTCGTACCGATCACCTGACCCGATGGATTTTTGACAGGATTGACCCGAAGCGCCATAGGCACATCTTGGCGATGGCGATCGCGCATATGCAGTTCGCTCGACCAATTACCACCACGCATGACTGCCTTGTGAATTATTTGAGAAGTTTCTATATCGGCAAATAAGCAGGCGAAATTTTGCTCTTCCTGCAATGCTGATAAATCATAGGCAAATAGATCGCTGAAAGCCAGATTAATGTAGATCGGCTTCCCCGTCTCATCAGTAATACAGATCGCATCATTAGCGCTCTCGATCGCCGTACCAATCTTGGTAAAAGCATCTTCTAGATATCGACGTTCCTCAATTTCTTCTTCTAGCTGCTGTTTTAAGGACGAGCTCAGGGGATCGGTCAAAGCCTGACTAGCAATAATTATGCCCCCTGCGGAGCCGTCATCTCCATACCAAGTCTGCACATTCCACTGAAAGTTATGAGCCGACTCACCACGAGTCATAATCTCAATTTCCCCTGCATAATGCATCTGACCACCGCTTAAGCAGCGCTCCAAACCATTTTTATGGGCGATCGCCCTAGGCAAGGAATCATAAAGATTAGTACCAATTAGTTTGAGGCGTGGGATACCAAGCATTTTGACCCAAGGCTGGCTCACCAGTATATAGTTCATATCGCGATCGAACATTGCGATCGGCACGGGACAAAATTCCACAAACCATCGCAGATACTTTTCTGCGTGGTTAGCACGGGTTAAAATTGTTCCCCACTGGGCTTTTGGGTTGGCTTTTGCCATCCGAACCTTACTTACTTGCGAATTGGACTAAATATGCATCTAGAGATTGTAGCCGCTTCCGAATTCCTAGAGTGTGCTATCTGAACCAGAATTTAGTTTTTTGTGTTACACACTCTTTTCACCAGTGAATAATACCAATTTAAGACGACCATTCTTTAGAGTGGGAAGGGAGATGAACATGTATGGACATGTTAAGATCTAGCTGAGTCATAATTTAAAGAAGTCATGAGGACAGTCCCCTCGGTGCAGCAATATCCGATCTTCGGCTCTGAAATTAAATGTCCCCATTGTCGGCAAATTATTCCTGCTTTAATTTTGACTGACACCTATCTTTGTCCTAGGCATGGAGCCTTTGAGGTCGATCGCAATTGCAAAGATCTCGTCCATTTGCAGTCTGATCGCCAATGGAGACTATGGAACGATGAATGGTATCGACAACATATTCATCCCGATGGGATTCGTTTTGAAATCCATGAATGTATTGATCGGCTTTACACGCAAGGCTATCGTGCCCTTAAGGTGACCATCGCCCAACGCTATACAAATCTGGTCATTCCTTACCTCGAAACTACTGCGATCGGTTCTAATATCCAAAAACTCTATGGATTAAATGTAGAATTTAGCCCTCCCGAAGAGCAGGAAGCCCGTTGGGGAATCATCAATTTCGAGATCGAAAAAGAGTTAGGCACGCCCAAAGGCTATCCCTATTTCCGTTCGTTTTAATGAATCGCTACTATAGCTACAGTCACTCAAACCCCAAGCATTGACTGGCGGCGCTTGCGCCGCCAGTCATGTTTATTTTGCTGTGGTCTTGCGCCAAGTCTGCCAGCCCTCCCAGCGTCCACCCCAACCGGCCCTTAGTTTTTGGCTCGCCATATTGCCGTCTTTTGGCAAGAATCTCAGCCATTGCAATAAGCCAAAGGCCTCGGATGTGCCGATCGCGATCGCCCAGACTGCAAAAACGAATCGGTGCAGGGGGGACAGATATTCCAACAGGGCAACCGTCTCATTATGGACGGCATTAACTGAGGCTTGAGAGTTAAAGGCATGGCGCTGATCTTCATCAAAGCGTTGAGCGGGAAAGTGATCGACCGCGATTTGCGGATCGTAAATTAATTTCCAACCTTGTTTTTTCATCGCTAATGAAAAAGCCAGCTCAAAATGTACCTGTGCGCCCGATCCCCGCATTCTGTGATCGAAATGTAAGCCAGCGATCGCTTTACGACGAAAACTCATGTTTACCCCCTTGAGGACATCGACTTCACGCCCTACACCGCTCCCGATGTGATGGTTGCCAATCACCCGACCAAACCATTGCACCTTACCGACTACCGCCCTCGCTCCATCCTCCAGCTTTGTGCCGTAATATACCCAATCTCGACCGCCAACCCCGCCAATCTTTTCGTCAGCTAGATAGTAAGCTTCTATCCTCTGCAACCAATCTGGATGGGGAGCCGCATCATCATCAGTAAAGGCAACAATATCTCCCCCTGCCGCATCAAGTCCAATATTCATCGCGGCGATTACGCCCGTCACGGTTACTGTCGCCGTATGCAAAGGCAATGCCTCGCGATCGTAGCTTTCCAGAAATTGCCAAGTTTCGCGATCGGTATCACGGACAATCACCCATACCTCATCCACAGGACGATTTTGTAACTTCAAAGCTGTTAAGCATCGTGATAGGTCTTGAGGACGCAGATAGGTTGGCACAACTACAGTTATCTTCATTCTAGTATTTTCCAGAAATTAGTTATGAAATTAGGGATTTTAGGTTAATCGCAATCTTAAATGAGACAGTGTGAAGAATTAGACGTTGCGGCGCTTCGCGCCGCAACGTCTAATTCTTCACTGGGCAGGGAGTAACATTATTTAATAGCCTCTTCATAGGCGGCAACTGTGCTGAAAGTCATGGATTCTAGAGTGAATTTTTGCGCTGTAAATTTCAGGGTATTTTCCACCATACGCGATCGCAAATCAGGATTTTCTGATAACTGGAGCAATCGCGATGACAGCATCTCTAAATCATTAAAAGGAATAATAAAGCCATTTACCCCATCCTCGATTTGATCGTAAGCACCCGCAGCAGGTGTTCTGATAGGTACAACTCCGCAAGCCATTGATTCCACAATTACGAGAGGAAATCCCTCCGCTTGACTAGGCAAAACAATCACATCGGCAGCCCAATAGACTTGGCGAGGTTCAGTTACGTAACCAAGAAACAGAAATCTTTGTTGATTTTGAGCATTGGCTAAGGCATAGGCTTCTATTTCTTCCCGCTGATCTCCCGAACCCGCAAACAGACATTTACAGTTAGATTGAGGGTTGCGTGCCACAATTTGATTCACCGCATCGATCAGTAGTTTATGCCCCTTATCCCATTGGGTTCTCCCCACTAAAGCGATCGCAAAATCCTGCTCAGACAGATTAAACTTCTCCCTTGATTGTCGCCGCTCTTCAGCATTCGGCACATGGAAATATTGTGTATTAATACCGTTAAAAACTTTCTTTATTTGCGATTTAGCAATACCAATGTCCTCTATCAACCATTGCTCGATATCCGATGAAATGGCAATAAAGGTATGGGGTGCAAAAAATCTGAGATACTGTTTGAGAACAGCTCTTTTAAATCTCGCTCTTTGACCTTCGGGGTGACTATCAGCAACTTTATCTGAATTAGTGGACTTAAGAAGGTGTGAGGTGGCGATACACCTAACCTTCGTAAATATTTTGGCGATCGCTGCTACAAATAGCATTGAGTAGCCATGAGCATGAAAAACTTGAATTTCCAAGCGCTTCACCGCATCTAAAATTTGTGAAACTGTCGCCCAAGATGGAAGCGATCGGTTGAAATCATCAATGACTATCCATTCCTCCGATAATTCCTTGAGCGACTCAAAACGTTTTAGAGAAGATGAATCAAAACTTACCTTCCCAGTGATCAAAACCACTTTCCATCCTAAATTCTTGAGACCCCGCATTAAAGTCTCACAGTGGGAAGCAATTCCATCGTTGCAATCAACTCGGCTGAGGAGAAAACCGACATTTTTTGGGGAGTTCACAGGTAAAATTCACCTCAATCTAAAATATCCAAACATTACCATCAAAACGATTTGATTTTTTCTTTGTTTTATTTACATCTCGCTCAGCATAATCATTAAGTAGCTAGGCATAAGTAACTTTAAAACCCAGAAGAGCATACCGCCCGCTGAGCGGGCGGTATGCTCTCTGATTTTGGTTTTTAATTATGCCTAGCTACTTACTACCGCAATTTAAAAAGTTTGCTAGCATCTGAATGATTATCCAAATTTTAGATGCAATCTACCATGATTAAATAACATATTAAATAACAAATATGAGCGATCGTCCTAGCTTCTCATCCCCTCTTTTAAATCCCAGTCAAGACTTTAGTTCCAAAAACGCATCAGAAGCATGGTTGGCGGTAATCATCTTCTCCCTCACCACAATACTTTTAATTTCCATCGGCAGCGTTGGCAGCAAAATCCTCAATATTGCCTTTCCTTTCGGTTCACTAGTTGTAGGATGGTTCTTCTATTTTCGATATCCCAACTTTTACATTGGCTTTATGTGGTGGAGCCTCTTTTTAACTCCGCTCATACGTCGGCTTTCAGATTTCCGATCTGGGGCTTTTGTGGATTCTAGTCCCATTCTTTTAGCACCGAGCTTAATTATTCTTATCTCATTTCACACTATGTACTTTAACTTACCTAAAGCAAGAGAACAGGGAACAGCTCCCTTTTCTTTAGCTCTGGCAAGTGTCATCTATGCTTATTTTATCGGATTACTGAACCCAGCAACTTCTTTTGTTAAGGCAAGTGTAGCCTTTTTAGGGTGGATAACTCCGATTTTATTCGGCTATCATCTATTCGTCCATTGGGAGAGATATCCTGATTACAGTAAAACTTTCAAACGGGTTTTCCTATGGGGATGCTTGCTTGTTGGATTATATGGAATTTATCAATATATTGTGGCTCCTGAGTGGGATCGATTATGGCTAGTTGGCTCAAAGATGGATTCTAGTGCTGGAAAGCCCGAACCTTTTGGAATGCGTGTATGGAGTACAATTAACTCTCCTGGACCTTTCGCCGATATGATTACTAGTAGCCTATTAGTTGTCTTTAGTTGTAAAGGTGGATTAGTCGTTCCCGCCGCAGGAGCGGGAATCCTATCGCTACTACTGAGTGCAGTGCGAACGGGATGGTTAGGTTGGTTTGGAGGATTGATTTTGTTCAGCTCTTCACTCAAGCCAAAGCAGCAGTTGCGTTTGGTACTAACTGTTGTGGTGTTGTTAGGATGCATTATTCCCCTGAGTACTATGGAACCCTTTGCAGGAACAATCGCCACAAGGTTCTCGACGTTGGGAGATCTGCAAAATGATACCAGTGCTTCAATTAGACAAAATATTTACAAGGATTTCTTTGAGAATGGAATATTCAACTTTATGGGAGATGGAATTGGGGTTAACGACACTGTAGATGCAGGGATTTTATCCTTAATTCTAGATTTAGGATGGATCGGCGCTTTACCCTATACAGCTTCAATTTTACTATGTGCGATTACTTTATTTAAAAACTTAGGAAAGTATCGTAACGACTTATTTATTACAACTTGTTGTTCCGTGTTGGTAAAATCATTTGCTTTCTTTCTTGCTACTCGGGTTACAGCAGGAATTCATGGCATCATTATTTGGAGCTTTATTGGTATTGGTTTAGCAGGACAGCGATATTGGAATCACCAGCAAAGCCTACAATTCAATGAATTACTTAAGGGAAAAGAGATTTAAGGAATATCAAAAGGAATATCAATATATCAATGAAAATCTGTATCGTAACGCCTTATATAATTAAAAGTGATGGGCAAGGTCGAGCGAATTACGAGCTTGTTTTAGAGGCAATTCGCTGCAATCACCAACTTAGTTTGGTGAGCAGAAAAATAGAAATTGATCTATTAGACAACCCTCTCATTGAATGTGTGAGTCTGCCTGTTGATCAGTTCCCGACTGAGTTATTGCGGGGTATAGTATTCGCTCGCAAGAGTGCTGATTGGTTACGATCGCATCGCCATGAATTTGATGTGGTTTTAGCCTGCGGAGCAGTAACTGCCGCTGCTAGCGATGTGAATGTCATCCATTTTGTGCATAGTGCTTGGTTGCGATCGCCCACCCATACTTGGAAAATTCGCCAAGATCTCTATGGCGCTTATCAATGGTTGTTTTCGGCGTTAAATTCTCGGTGGGAAAAACAATCTTTGCAGCAAACCAAAATAGTGGTAGCAGTATCTGACAATATTCAACGGGAATTAATTGACATCGGGATTTCCCGCGATCGGATTCGTGTAATTTATAATGGCGTGGATCTCGAAGAATTTACGCCATTATCAGAAACTCGCGATCGCTTTGGATTGCCCGATCGAGTCAATTTGGCGCTATTTGCGGGAGACATTAGAACCAATCGCAAGAATTTAGATACGGTGCTCAAGGCGCTAGTAAATGTGCCTGATTTACATTTAGCTGTAGTTGGCAATACGGAAAGAAGCCCCTATCCAGAACTTGCCAGACAATTAGGGATAAGCGATCGCGTTCATTTCTTGGGCTATCGGCGCGATGTGGCGAAAATCATGCAAGCCGTTGACTTTTTTGTGTTCCCATCGCGTTACGAACCCTTTGGGATGGTCGTGAGTGAGGCGATGGCTTCAGGGCTTCCCGTAATTACTACTGCTGTATCAGGGGTGGCGGCAATTATTACGAATGAATGCGGCATAATTCTAGACGATCCAGAAGACGCACAAGCCTTAAGCCAAGCGATGACTGAGTTAAGTATTAATGGCGATCTGAGGGCAAGAATGGGCAAATCAGCACGCGCGATCGCCGAACAGCATAGTTGGCGAAGTAAAGCCCAACAATATCTCCATTTATTTACAGAATTGCTAAGTAGCTAGGCATAAGTAAACTTAAAACCTAGAAGAGCATACCGCCCGCTACGCGGGCGGTACGCTCTCTGGTTTTATTTTTTAATTATGCCTAGCTACTTAGATAATTAAGGAATCGTTGCGCAAAGCATAACATCTCTATCTAGCGGGGTCTGCCCAGAGTCGTAATATAGAGAACAGCTTCGTCATTGGGAATTCCCAAAACTTCGTTAACGAGATCGTCAAAGAATCCCGCGATACCGCTGACACCAACGCCTAAACCGATCGCCGCCAGATTTAATCTCTGTCCGAGATGTCCTGCATCCATATGTAAATAGCGATATACGCGATCGCCATATTTCGTCACCGCTTTTTGGAGATCGGCGGTATGAAAAATTACGGCTCCCGCATCGCGTCCGAGTTCTTGACCGAGGCAAAGATAATGCAATTCTTCGCGAAAATTTTTAAAGCGAATTTGGCGTAACTCTTGCGATTTGGGCGCGTAGTAATAACATCCTTCTTCCAAATCTTCTACGCCTGTAACAGCCACAAAGGTTTCAATCAAACTGAGGTCAAAATAATCGGGACTGCCGTCAAGCCCCTGATCAGTATAGTGTTGGGGCTGATAGGTAAAATCGAGAATGGCTTTGAGTTCTGCGAGTTCTAGCTTAGCGCCACTATACTCACGGGTCGATCGCCTCTGCAAGATCGTATTCTCCAGCATTTCCAGATCGTCGCCCCAGTGAATGCTCTCCGTCGCGGTACTAACTTTGCTACAGAAAGGGAAGTTGTACTTATCGAGATCTGGTTTGTTCCCTTGATCGCTCTGGGGCTCGATCGGGCTTGCTGGCTCTAATATAGCCTTCTGCTTGGGCATTTCCGCAATTTGGGTTGCTTGGTGTAAGTAGGCTAATAGTTCACCATCAGGAATTTGAGGATAACTGGAAGCCACGAGTGAGGGTAAGGCGGTCATGAGCCCTTTGGGCATATTGAGCGATCGCTGCATCGGCTCCCGCGATTCCTGCCCACGCCCAGTTCGTTCTTCGTCTTGCAGATCGACAATAGGGACAATCGCGATCGCTCCTTCCAACTGTTTATCTAAAAACAGCAATTCATTGACGGCTTCATCATCAAAGCCACCAATGAGATAGGACTGATAGTCCTCGATCGAGCTAGCTAGCTCGATATTTCCGAGCAAATGTCCCGTATCTAGAAAAATGCGGCGATAGGCGCGATCTTGATAGCGCCATGCCGATCGCTGAAATACGGCAGTAATGGCGATCACCATACGTGTATTTTGTAAGGTGGGATGACCAAAACAAGCCTTTTGCAAATTCACCCAAGCATTACTGTCTTGCCAAAAATGAATTAGGCTATGGGTGCGCACCTGATAGTTATAGATCCCTGCGGACAAAAGGGGAGTTCCTGCGGAAATTAAATATACCTCGGCAGGATATAAACCGCCTGCCGAAGGCGCAGCCCTTAGATAAAAATCTTCGCCTGTTACCGTCGGTACTCTTGCTGTCAACCCATAACTACAAAAGAGCAGCCGTGACAGCCTTCGCCATCGGCTCGCTAATAAACCATCGCGATCGGACTGGATCTCTTCGGTCAGATAGGGCTTGAGGTCGTATACTGTACCAATTTTATAGTCCTTATAGGGCGATGGCTGGGTATTCCAATCTAGACCTTGGCTCTTTCTAGCAAGGGTTTCAGGGGCGTACTTCGTACGCTCGTGATAATGTTCGGCGAAGGAAAGTCTAGCTTCGGGCATGAATTTGCAAATAGGCGGGTAGATTAATCTTAAACCCTGAAAGTAGGAGCAAGTCATGAATCGTCCCTACTTTTTAGGTTTAGTCAAAAATTGCGATCGCAACAACCATGATTTGGCATATGATGGAAAGGTTGTCAAAAATTTCCTAATTTGAAATTCATCATTCAAGATTAGGAAATTATCACGTTTAATATAGGGATCACGTCATGGCAGTACCCAAGAAGAAAACTTCTAAATCTAAGAGAGATAGCCGTAAAGCAGTATGGAAACGCAAAGCCGCAGTTCATGCCCAAAGAGCTATTTCCTTAGGTAAGTCCATCCTCTCAGGCAAAAATGATGGTTTTGTCTATCCGCTGGCTGAAGAGGCTGAAACAGAAGAGTAATCTTAAAAAAAGACGAGCTTAGCTCGTCTTTTTTTTGCTCTAAGCTTGCCTAGTGGTAACCGTACTAATGCATAAAGCCCAAGGATAGAGTGGCGGCGCTCTGCGCCGCCACTCTATCCTTGGGCTTTTAACTCCATGAAGTTGCTAGTTTCCATAACTGATAACCGAGTCCTAGCCCTATTAAGCAAGGAATCGTTAATATCACGATCGCTATCCAAAATTTTCTTTTTTTGGTGAGCACTTCACCAACAAATGCGATCGCCGTTAACCCCACCCACACCACGATCGCCACCACCGAAAGATAAAACTTCAAGCGAATTACAAACACCAAACCACCTACGATCAATAAACCGCTGATTAAATACCCCCACTTCATCAGGGCATAGTCAGCAAAGGCAGTAATGATGGGGAATAGCCCCACGATCGTAAAACCTGCGATCGCTAAATTTTTGTGGGCGGGGATAGTCATTAGGACTGCAAGAAAATACCCCATACAGACATAACTAATTAAAATGATTCCCAGCCATAGCCCCAAAAAATTGATTTTTTTGAAAGGTAACTTTGGCTTTGGTAGCCTAAATTGAGAGGAATCAAATTTAGGTAAACCAACTCTAGGAAGGTTAAATCTTTTAAACCGATCTGATTTTGGGCTATCTGATTTTGGGCTATCTGATTTTGGGCTGTCTGATTTGGAGCTATCTGATTTTGAGCTATCTGATTTTGGGCTGCCAGATTTCGAGCTATCTGATTTTGCGGCTCCATCACTATCCTGACTATGACCTTGGGACTGCTCAGCGTTCTTTTTTTGCTTTTCTAGATTTTCTGGATCGTCAGCCATAATTTCATCCCGATAATATATAGCTAGCTATATTCACTTAACAAACCGAATAGAGAGTGGCGGCGCTTCGCGCCGCCACTCTCTAT
>NZ_SELU01000063.1:0-33771 GCF_006861605.1 Pseudanabaena sp. UWO310
TCCTGTCAAACTTTGTAGAATCCGAGGTTTATTTTTTAGTTTGGCGTATGACAGCATTTTCTAACTTGCAATTTTCTGAAATGCACCTATTTTAGCAACTTCTTTTGTTTATTTCCGATAAAGTCTATTGATTTCGTAGATGGGCTTGCATCCCCCATAACATAATCCCACAAAATAATCTTTAAGTAGCTAGGCATAAGTAAACTTAAAACCTAGAAGAGGGTATCGCCCGCTACGCGGGCAGTACACTCTCTGGTTTTGTTTTTTAATTAGGCTACCCCCAAACCATATCAAAGCCTGCCTTGCCTTGATCTTCTCTTTCTTCCCCCAACTCTGAAACTACATGCATTATGAATGGCGGCGCTCCGCGCCGCCATTCTCTTTGATTTTGTCCTAATGCAAGTGGTGACAACCCAAGAATTGAATGGCGGCGCGGAGCGCCGCCATTCAATTCTTGGGGTTTATGTGCCTTAGGGTAAGTGACTGTGGCTATAGTTAAGAACAACCCACAAATAATCGCTAAAATAATCGCTGATGTTGCTAATCGTTGCGGAATCTTACTATTTTTCGATTAAAGATTCTCCATAATTTACACTAGATATCTAAGCAAAATCTCAGTGCATTAACTCAGTGCATTAACTCAGTGCATTATGATCGCATCTGAACTAGGAAAGTTTTTAAAGTGTTGCTAAGCAAACTGAATCAAAAAATTCCTAGGGATCGGGCGATCGCCAAAAAATTAAATATTCATTTTTTCTAAGTTTTTCCTGATTTAAGTTTTTGTAATTACTTAATAACTATGTCCCAACCTACGATTGAATCAATATTGCAAGAACGGCGCTTGTTTCAACCAACTGCTGAATTCTCGCAAGCTGCCCATATTAAGAGCCTTGAGGAGTACCATCAAATCTACGATCGCGCTAAAGCCGATCCAAGCGCATTCTGGGCAGATCTCGCAGATAAGGAGTTAGATTGGTTTGAGAAATGGCATACTGTCCTCGATTGGCAACCGCCCTCGGTGAAATGGTTTGATGGGGGGAAAATCAACATTTCTTATAACTGTCTCGATCGCCATTTGCGTACTTGGCGCAAAAACAAAGCAGCGTTAATCTGGGAAGGAGAAAATGGGGATTCGCGTACCCTTACCTATGCCCAACTGCATCGTGAAGTTTGCCAGTTTGCCAATGCTCTGAAACAATTGGGAGTCCAAAAGGGCGATCGCGTTGGTATTTATATGCCAATGATTCCTGAAGCCGCGATCGCCATGCTTGCCTGTGCCAGAATCGGTGCAGTGCATGGTGTCGTCTTTGGTGGATTTAGCGCGGAAGCTCTGCGCGATCGCCTGATCGATGCCGCCGCGAAATTGGTGATTACCGCTGACGGTGGCTGGCGCAAAGATGCGATCGTGCCATTAAAAGACCAAGTCGATAAGGCGATCGCCAATGGAGCTGTACCCTCGGTTACTGATGTGTTAGTAGTCAAGCGCACGGGGCAAAATATTCACATGAGTGCGGGACGCGATCACTGGTGGCATGACTTGCAGCAAGGTGTTTCTGCTAAATGCGAAGCAGAACCGATGGATAGCGAAGATATGCTCTTTGTTCTCTATACTTCAGGCAGTACAGGTAAACCAAAGGGAGTTGTGCATACCACCGCAGGCTATAATCTCTATAGCCATATGACGACCAAATGGATTTTTGACCTCAAGGATACGGATGTCTATTGGTGTACCGCTGATGTGGGTTGGATTACAGGACATAGTTATATTGTGTATGGACCTCTTTCCAATGGCGCAACGACATTGATGTACGAAGGCGCACCCCGAGCCTCTAATCTGGGTTGTTTTTGGGATGTAATTGAAAAGTATCAGGTTTCGGTTTTCTATACAGCACCCACGGCAATTCGTTCCTTTATTAAAATGGGTGAACATCATCCCAACACACGCGATTTAACATCACTCCGCCTATTAGGAACCGTTGGCGAACCGATTAACCCTGAAGCTTGGATGTGGTATCACCGCGTCATTGGTGGTGGGCGTTGTCCAATTGTCGATACATGGTGGCAGACGGAAACGGGCGGAATTATGATTACCGCGTTACCAGGGGCAATTCCTACCAAACCTGGCTCCGCGACCCTGCCATTTCCAGGCATCATTCCCGATATTGTCGATCTTAATGGCAATCCCGCCCATGACAATGAGGGAGGTTATCTAATCGTGCGCCATCCTTGGCCTGGGATGATGCGGACTGTCTACGGCGATCCCGATCGCTTCCGTAAGAGTTATTGGGAACATATTCCCCCTAAAGATGGTAATTATGTTTATTTTGCGGGGGATGGTGCTCGTAAGGATGAGGATGGTTATTATTGGGTAATGGGTCGAGTCGATGATGTAATTAACGTCGCGGGACACCGTTTAGGAACGATGGAAATCGAGTCAGCCTTAGTATCCCATCCTGCGGTGGCTGAGGCAGCCGTAGTGGGCAAGCCCGATGAATTAAAGGGTGAAGATATCTTTGCCTTTGTGATTCTCGAAGGCGATCGCCAACCTAGCGAAGAACTGGCAAAGGAACTTAAAAAACATGTTGTTGCTGAGATTGGCGCGATCGCTCGTCCTAGTGAGATTCGCTTTGCGGAGGCTCTACCCAAAACCCGATCGGGTAAAATCATGCGGCGCTTGCTGCGATCGCTTGCCTCTGGTCAAGAAATTACCAGCGATACTTCTACTTTAGAGGATCGTTCGATTCTTGATAAGTTGCGTGAAGGAGCATAGTTAAAAACACTGAAACCTGTAGCCCATGCTGTGTGTGGGCTACAGGTTTCAGTGTTTTTAATTTAATGTAGCTTCGCTTGTTGTGGCGATCGCGTGGCTTCACAGACGGCTAAACGCTATAATTTAAGTCAAAGCTTAAAATTTTAAGTAAAGTTTTATTTGAAATTTTTTACTTAAAATTTTTTACTTAAAATTCAATTTTTCTAATTTTTATATTCTTTAACTCATAAGTCGATAAATGGTCTCTTCGCTGCCCACCAAACTAACCACAAACTCTAATATCCCCATCACATTTCCGCTTGCGGCTGTGGTCGGTCAAGAAGCGATTAAAACCGCTTTACTGCTAGCAGCGATCGATCCTGGCATTGGTGGCATCGCCCTCGCAGGTAGACGCGGTACAGCCAAATCTGTTCTCGCTCGTGGTATCCATGCCCTATTGCCGCCCATCGAAGTTGCTGTCGATTCCCTTAGTAATTGCGATCCTACCAAACCCGACACATGGGACGATGCTCTCGTCAAGGCAATGAAGGACAAGGACAAGAGCGAAATAGCTACCAAAGTTATTCCCGCTCCCTTCATTCAAATTCCCTTAGGAATTACCGAAGATCGGCTAATTGGGTCTGTGGATGTGAGTCGTTCGGTGCGCGAAGGTCAGACCGTATTTCAGCCAGGAATTCTAGCGGAAGCCCATCGTGGTGTTCTCTATATTGATGAAATCAATTTACTCGATCCGCAGATTTCTAATTTACTGCTTTCCGTTCTCTCCACGGGCTATAACCAAGTCGAACGCGAAGGCATCAGCTATCAACATCCCTGCCAGCCCCTACTGATTGCCACCTATAACCCCGAAGAAGGCATTTTAGGCGAACATCTGATGGATCGGATTGCGATTAATCTCTCGGCCGATGGAGTTCTCTCCATCGATCAGCGGGTGGAAGCCGTAGATATGGTATTGGGCTATGCCAATTCGCCTGAAGCCTTTTTAAGCGGTTATGACTCAGATATTGACGATCTGCGGACACAGATTATTTTGGCGCGAGAATGGCTCACTGATGTGACAATTTCTAGGGCGCAGATTCAATACCTCGTTGCGGAAGCGGTACGTGGTGGTGTGCAGGGACATCGTGCCGAGTTATTTGCTTTACGGGTAGCCAAGGCGGCGGCGGCGTTGGAAAGTCGCACTCAAGTTAATGCCGATGATTTACGTCAAGCGGTGGAATTAGTAATCGTACCGCGATCGCCTCTTTCTCCTGAGCAACAACAACCCGAACAGCAACAGCAGCAAGCACCGCCTCCGCCGCCAAATCAAGATGATGGCGAACAGAAGCAGGATGAGAATCAAGAGGATCAGGAACAGGATCAAGAGCAGGAAGATGAATCTCCTGAAATTCCTGAAGAGTTTATCTTCGATCCAGAGGGTGTAATTCTTGATCCAGAAGTTCTTTTCTTTGCTCAGTCGATGCAAAAGCAAGGGCGATCGGGTACACGTAACCTGATTTATTCCCAAGAACGGGGACGTTATATCAAGCCAGTTTTACCCCAAGGCAAAAGCGATCGCATTGCCGTCGATGCCACCCTCCGCGCTTCGGCTCCCTATCAAAAAGCGCGAAGATTACGTCAGCCCCATCGCAAAGTGATCGTCGAAGATGTGGATATCAGAGCGAAGAAGCTAGCACGTAAGGCGGGAGCGCTGACGATTTTCTTGGTGGATGCATCTGGCTCGATGGCTTTGAATCGGATGCAGTCGGCTAAGGGAGCAGCTTTACGGATGTTGACCGATAGCTATCAAAACCGCGACCAAATTTCTCTGATTCCCTTTCGTGGTGAAAAAGCTGATGTACTGCTGCCGCCCACTCGTTCCATTGAAGCGGCGCGTCGGCGTTTGGATACGATGCCCTGCGGTGGTGGCTCGCCGCTAGCCCATGGTTTGACTCAGGCGGTGCGCGTGGGGATGAATGCCAGACAGTCGGGTGATGTGGGCTCGGTAACGATTGTGGCAATTACCGATGGACGGGGCAATGTACCTCTGGCGCGATCGCAGGGTGAACCGATCGACCCTGAAAATAAGCCTGATATCAAAGCTGAATTGATCGATATTTGTCGCAAGATTCGGGCGCTGAATTTGGGGTTATTAGTCATTGATACGGAAAATAAATTCGTATCTACGGGATTTGCCAAGGAACTCGCCGCCGCAGGTGGTGGTAAGTATTACCATTTGCCCAAGGCAACCGATCAAGCGATTGCTAATGTCGCTCTCAGTGCGATCGCCGATCTGCGTAACTAAACGTAACTAAAAAGGAAGGGTGCAAAGCACCCTTTCTCTATTTATGGCTCAATTATGGCTCAATTCCTAATTCTCGAAGTTTTGCCGCAAGGCGATCGGCACGTTGCTTTTCTGATTCAGCACGCTGACGTTCCTTTGCTAGCAAATCTTGAATTTCGGCATAATTTAAGAAAGGATTACCGTCAGCATGAAACATTTTTAAGGTTTCATTATTAATTTCAAACTGAATCCCCAATCTGGGGCTTTGCCAACCACGAACAATAACGAGAGGCGCTAGGCTATCGCCTTGTCTTAGCCATACTAATAAGCGATTAGCCTCATAGTCATAGATATAATACTCCTCCACTCCATAGCGATCGTAGAATAGGAGTTTCTTATCCATTTCTTCTTGAGTATTCGAGGGAGAGAGAATCTCAAATACGACCTGTGGCGGAATATTATCTTCTAACCATTGTTTGTAAGAGCCTCGATGCCCTCTTGGTCTACCGATCGCTACCATGACATCAGGCGCAGTCGAGAGATCGTTGCGTCCTTGGACTGGATACCATAATAGATCGCCTGCAACAAAAATCTTCAGATCGCTATTTTGATTTTGACTAAAAAACCAGTCCAGATTTTCTTTGATTGTGACAATCCAAATGAAATGGGTTGTATTACTTGCCATGGGCTGACCATCGCTTTCAGGGTAAATAATTTCAGTTGATGAGATGGTAAGCTGCGAAACCATAGCACAACTCCATAGAAAGATAATTGACTTATTTTAACATTACTCTAAATTTTAAGATGGGCGGCGCAAAGCACCGCCCATCCTAAAATTTAGCATGAACACATTATTTTAAAATTGCTCATGACCCGTAAGCAAAAAATCGCGATAGGCTTAGGAATATTATTGGGAATGGCGATCGCGATCGCCAGTTATTTTCTCTATTGTCCTAGTCCAACTGCGGGGCTATTTCCTCCTCCGCCCAATACCAAAACTCGCACGATTTATTTTGTGCAGCATGAATGGCATTCGGGTCTAGCATGGGCGCAGCGAGGAGAAAACTTTGGTACGGAAGAATGGAAAGATGCCCCTTATGTAGAAGTGGGGTGGGGCGATCGCCAGTTTTATTTTGCTGGCGATCAGTCTATTCCTTCGATGCTGCGGGCGGTATTCATTCCATCGGCAAGCGTCATGCATGTAGCAAGTTTTGCGGATGCTCCAGAAAAGTTTTTTAAATTTCCTGTATTGCGAATCGAGCTATCGGAAGCAGGATTTCAAAATTTATTTGCGTATGTGAAGCAGACCTTTGCGGTTAATGAAAAAGGCGATCGCTTAGCCGCGATCGGCAAGGGGCAATATGGTGTGAGTAACTTCTATGCGGCTGTACCGAGATATTTCTCCGCTTTTAATTGCAATACATGGGCTGCTGAGGCTTTACGCAATGCAGGAGTTTCTGTCTGTCCCAATCGCGCCGTATTAGCGAAAAATCTTGGCGAGCAACTGCAACATCAATAGAGAATAGAGAGATGAGCTTTGCTCATCTCTCTATTGAAATTCTTTTAATGCCGATCGCAATATTGCCGCAGTTTCGTAATTTTGTTGTTGCTCATGAAGTTGGATTGCCTTCGTGAAAGAGGCGATCGCTTCTGGGAAATAGCCGACTTTCATGAGCACAACACCTAGATTCTGGTGGGCATCGGCGTAGTTCGGTTCGATCGCAATTGCTTTTTGGTAAGCAGCGATCGCTTCGGTAAAACGTCCTGAGGTTTTAAGCGCAATTCCGTAATTAAAATGTCCTTGGGCAAAATTGGGAGCGATTTGCGTCACCTTTTCAAAATAGGCGATCGCTTCTTTTTGATTGAGTTCTTGATAGATATTTCCTAAATTAAGATAGGCGGAGAGCTTAACAAGGTTAGGCACATCTAGGGCAATTACTTGCTCGTAGGCTTTCTTGGCTAGTTCCCATTCGGCATTTTGATGATGGGCAAGCCCCAAATGATAATGTAACTCACAGCGAATTAAATTCTGGCTCTCGGTATCGTCTAGTAGGGCTAATCCCTTCTGTAGTAACTCAATTCCCAAAAGGCGATCGGCATCTTGAGGACTACTAATGTACAAAGCACCTAATTTGTTGAGCATATAACTATCCTCAGGAAATGCTTCCAAATGCTTATGCATCAATTTTTGGGCAAACTCATACTTTTGTTTAAGCTGAATCTCGCTATCGATATAACCATAATGCAGTAAAACGGGAATGTCTCTATGGACATTTAGCACTTGCCAATGGGGTTCTTGCGCTTGTAAAGATACCACCGATCGATCGATCGATTCATGATATAGCCCTGTAAATGTAATCGCAGGATGATTGCGAAATAGACGCAATACCATGGAATAGGGGGCTTGCTTTGCGGCTATTTCCGATCGCAAAAGATTTACTGCTAAACAATCATCCCTTTGCATTACTTCTTGCAAAGGAGCGATCGCTCTTTGCTCCAAAACTTCATCGGCATCAATGACTAAAATCCATTCGCCCTTTGCCTGTGCGATCGCATGGTTCCGCGCCTGTGAGAAATCATTACACCATTCAAAGGGAAATACTCGTGCTTGATATTTCTTGGCGATGGCAACGGTGCGATCGCTCGATCCTGTATCGACGACAATGATTTCATCGGCAAGCGATTGGAGACTCTCTAAGCAGTTGGCAAGGCGGTGTTCTTCGTTTTTGACAATTAAACAAGCGCTTAAAATGATGGGAACTGGCGATCGGGCAAATCCTTGTTTGGTAAATTTAGCTGGTTTAGTTTTAGCTAGTTTAGTTTTAGCTGGTTTAGTACGGGACATTGATGGGGATTTGGGGATTTATTACTTAAGCTGATTTTGTTAGCTGATTTCGTTCAATATCAAATCGATAGGCTTGGAATCCCGTAAAGTTTGCTCTTTTTTCAGAATTAGGAAGAGCAATGGCAACATGTTCAAAGGGTGACAAGTGAGCGGGTTTAGAAGTTAATAGGCGATCGTGTAGTTTCACATCATCGGCGAGACTACGTACACCATCATGATTGAGATAACTGACTCTGGCGCAGCGTCCCACCGCAACTTTGACCAATTCATTAATATCGCTAATTTCGTCAATATCTTCTTGTTTAATTAGCGGTAAATGCCATTCACCTGCGGCTAATTGCTGCGGCTGACTCGCATCATAGGCAGCTTTCATTTTATTAGCAAGATCTTGAATTTCAGGCTGTGCGTCGGGATGACAGCGCTGTTCAAAGAAGTTCTGAAATTCCGTTCCCGAACAAATTACGGTAATTGTGGAAAAAGGTTCTAAAAGGCGATTGACAACTTGTTTGTGAATGCCAATTTCTACTAGTCGCCGCGCATGACGGATCGCATCAAGTCTAGCTTCCTGCCACACTGCCGATGCTGCTTTGATTTCAGCTTCAGTTACTTCCTTTTGGGCAGACATTCCCTTTTGGTTTTTACCCCAATGTAATGGATAGACTTCTTGACTCTCGACGAGTTTAATCATCTTCTCGACGGGAATGGCGCGACTGCTGCTGCTATTTTTGCTGAGCATCCGATGGGTCATAAATTCTGAGTGAACCATGCGATGGTAGGTCAGCACAAACGTAGTTAGGCGATCGCCTGTTATGTTTGTGCTGTCAGCGATGATGGCGGCTTGGGGGTGAAACATGATGCTTAATTCTTAATTCATTTAAGATTGTAGTCTATGGGGTATGACGGCTAGATGTTAAGTATCTCAGCCTTAAAATCCAGAAGAGCATAACGCTCGCTATGCGAGCGTTATGCTCTTCCTAAAACCAAGAAAATTTTTAAAAGCCTTGCTTTGCAAGGCTTTTAAAAATTTTCTTGCGGTTCGTTTGATCGATAATTGCTGTAATTTGCGGAACTCTGGAAATCGAACTCACGTTAATTTAGTTGGCTTGGCGTATAATAAGGTTAAATTTTGTAAAAAATTAAACTATACATGTCCACTACCATTGCGCCTGAAACCGTGACCGTTAAGCACGAGATTAAGGACATTACACTTGCCCCACTTGGTAAACAACGCATTGAATGGGCTAGCCGCGAAATGCCCGTATTGCGTCAAATTCGCGATCGCTTTGCTGCCGAAAAACCCCTCGCAGGTATCCGCATTGCTGCTTGCTGCCACGTCACCACTGAAACCGCCAACCTCGCGATCGCCCTTAAAGCGGCTGGCGCAGATGCCGTGTTGATCGCCAGCAATCCTCTTTCCACCCAAGATGATGTGGCTGCTTCACTTGTTTACGATCACGGGATTTCAGTATTTGCAATCAAAGGCGAAGATAACGCTACATACCACCGTCACGTTGAAATGGCACTTGCTCACCGTCCCCACATCATTGTTGATGACGGTAGCGATGTAACCACCACCCTCGTCCTGCACCACGCCGATCAAATTCCTGAAATCATCGGTACTACCGAAGAAACCACCACAGGTTTGGTTCGCCTCAATGCCATGTTCAAGGATGGCAAGTTGACCTTCCCTGCGATCGCTGTTAATGACGCAGAAACCAAGCATTTCTTCGATAACCGCTACGGTACTGGTCAATCTACCCTCGATGGCATCATTCGCGCTACCAATATTTTGTTGGCTGGTAAGGTGATCGTCGTCGCTGGTTATGGCTGGTGTGGTAAGGGCGTTGCGCTCCGTGCCCGTGGTATGGGTGCAAATGTAGTTGTCACCGAGATCAATCCTGTTGCGGCGATCGAAGCCGCCATGGATGGATTCCGCGTATTGCCTATGGCTGAAGCCGCTAAGGTTGGCGATATCTTCATCACCGTGACTGGTAATAAGCACGTTATCCGTCGCGAACATTTTGAAACCATGAAAGATGGTGCGATCGTCGCTAACTCTGGTCACTTCGATCTAGAAATCGACCTCGTTGCGCTAAACGATCTCAGCGAATCGGCTAGCTTTGTGCGTAACTTCACTCAAGAGTATCAACTCAAGTCTGGCAAATCTATCATCGTCATTGGTGAAGGTCGCCTAGTTAACCTCGCTGCTGCTGAAGGTCATCCTGCCAGCGTTATGGACATGAGCTTCGCGAACCAAGCTCTTGCCTGTGAATTCCTCGTTAAGAACAAGGGCAATTTACCTGCTGGTGTTGTACCTATTCCTAAGGATGTCGATCAAGAAATCGCTCGCTTGAAGTTACAAGCAATGGGCATCAAGATTGATACGCTCACTCCTGAGCAAGTTCACTACCTCAATTCTTGGACTGAAGGAACATAATCAAAAAAGGGAGCGCTAAGCGCTCCCTTTTTGTGAAGTGGATTAGCTTTTTTCTGACCACAGACGATCGCCTACTCAGGAAAGCAATAAGCTATGCTGGTGATATTAAGGTTAGGGTTTCTAATCCAGTAACTTGGTTGATGGAAAATCAAGAGGAAATTTAGGAGGGTTAGTGATGAAAGTTAGTGAAATTTCTAGACGTGTCTACAAAGCTTTGATTCAAGAGTTGGGCTATGCTGGGGCTGCAAGATTTTTGTTAAAGTTTGAGTCTGGTTCTGGCGATTATACCAAGGAACGTCATCAGGGATTAGAGCAATTGACAATGGATGATTTTCGGTCTTTTGTGCGGCTGAAACGAGAAAAGAAGAATGATTGATGAATAGCATAACACGATGTGCAACTATTCTTGAGCTATTGCTCTGAGGTTGTTTAAGCTACCGAAAATTTAAACTACTCATTAATGTAGTACGAGAAATCACGGCTTTCAGACTTTTAGTTGCACATCGCGTTCTGATATGTACTTTATACCTCCATGTCCTAGCTTTTTTGCTTCAATAGCTGCATACCTGCGTTGATCTTTCTCGCGCAGTGAACCGTAAAATTTCAACATCTCTGTCTCAAGTTCTTCGCGGTAATAACCCAAAATTATTCCTTTCCTCTCTTTATCTAAGATGATCCTAATTTGCACAAGTTATTTATTTTTCATTCCTAAAAGCTAATAGCTAATAGCTAAAAGCTAATAGCTATTAGCTTTTAGCCACTAAGCCACCAATTGTCTTTCCCGATCGCGAATCGTGTATTGATTAGCTGGACGACGTAAACCCAGATTTTCGCGCAGAGTCTTCCCTTCATAGGCAGTGCGGAACAAACCACGCTTTTGGAGAATGGGAACGACGAGATTGACAAAATCATCTAAGCCAGTGGGAAGGATCGGCGGCATGATGTTAAATCCATCCGCAGCGCCATTATCAAACCACTCTTGCAACTGATCAGCAATGCTTTCGGGAGTACCGATAATTGTGCGATGTCCGCGTGCGGTAGCAAGCGATCGATACAATTCGCGCAGAGTCAAACCTTTAGATGCCAAATCCTTCACCAACTTCAAGCGACTCTTGTTGTTATTGGTGCTAGAAGGTAACTCTGGTGCGAGATCGTCGAGGGAATAGCCTGACAAATCCACACCTCGGTAATACTGCTTCAAAATACCCCAAGCGACATCGGGATGAATCAGAGATTGCAGAAATTCATACTTCTCTTGGGCTTCCTCTTCCGTACGTCCAATCACAGGGAAAGCTCCTGGCATAATTTTCAAATCATCAGGCGATCGCCCATACTTGGCAAGACGACCTTTAACATCACTGTAAAATTCCTGAGCATCAGCAAGGGTTTGGTTCGCCGTGAAAATCACCTCCGCAGTTCGCGCCGCTAATTCCCGCCCTGGTTCCGAAGCACCCGCTTGAACAATCACGGGATAGCCTTGGGGAGGACGAGCAACATTCAGAGGTCCTTTGACTGAGAAATACTTCCCTTTGTGATTGAGAGTATGCAATTTCTCCGCTTCAAAATAAATGCCAGATTCGCGATCGGCGATGAAAGCATCATCTTCCCAACTATCCCAAAGTCCCTTGACGACTTCGATAAATTCTTCAGCACGTTCATAGCGTTGGCTATGTTCGGGATGATGCTCTAAACCAAAGTTAGCGGCCGCATTCTCATTACCTGTAGTGACGACATTCCATGCTGCTCGCCCATTACTGAGATGATCGAGAGAAGCAAATTTACGGGCTAAGGTGTAAGGTTCCTCATAGGTAGTGGAAGCGGTGGAAACAAAGCCGATATGCGTAGTTACAGCGGAAAGTGCGGAAAAGAGGGTGACAGGCTCGAAATGGGCAATCTTGCCATTACGGCTTTGAGTTTCTGGCGATCCACCCCATACCGCAGGACTATCAGCAAGAAAGACGGTATCAAAGAGACCCCGTTCTGCGGTTTGGGTGATTTGCTTATAATGCTCAAAGTTATGCCCTGCATCGATTTGAGCTTCAGGATGTCTCCATGCAGAGACATGGTGACCAGTAGCTTGAATAAATGCACCTAATCGGAATTGACGTTTTTGACTCATAGGTTTTCTCTAAAAATTTTTAAAGTAATTGTGTGGCGCGAAGCGCCACACAATTACTAAGCGGCAACAGGCTGTTGAATAAATCGGGAATAGCGTTCAATGTAAAAATCAACTGGATTAGCGATCGCTTTTACCGCAGGGCGATCGCTAACGGCATCCCACCAGCGCGTAAGGCGCACAGCTTCTGTGGGAATTGTGTAATTGCGATAATGCTCTAGGGTGGGAATGCGCTCAAACCAAGGATAGAAAGTGAGATCGACGAGGGAAATATTTTCTCCAAACCAGTAAGCACCATCACCAGAAAGCTTGTCTAAAGCTTCATTCTCAATGAATGAAATTGCTTCGTTTAATTCAGCACGACCTTGCTCCTGTTCTTCAGCAGTCTTGCCGCGTAATAACTTACCGAAAGCAGACGTGAATTTGGTATTAGCATAGTCAATCCAGATACGGGCGATCGCTTTAGAACCAGCATCTTTAGGTAATAATGCAGGCTCAGGAAAGACTTCATTCAAGTATTCATTAATAACTGCTGATTCATAAATTTCATTCTCACCATGACGAATAGCGGGAACTTTGCCATATTTGGAAATTGTTGAGAACCATTCGGGTTTATTCTGCAAATCAATTTCGGTATATTCAAAGTCAATCCCCTTTTCGCCTAGAACGAGGCGGGTACGATGGGCATAGGGGCAGGCTTTAGCGCTATAGAGTTGAATTTTGGACATATTAATTGGTGATTGGTGATTGGTGATTGGTGATTGGTGATTGGTGATTGGTGATTGGTGATTGGTGATTGGTGATTGGTGATTGGAAGATGGATCGGTGGGGGCAGAGCATTCTCACCACAATCTATAAAATCTACAGATCACTTTAATTTGAGAATGTTCTGCCCCTATACAATCATCTTTATTGGTATTATTGGGCTGGATTGGGATAGAGAGAATTTACGTTTTCAATTTCGGCAAAAATTGCAGAATCCAACTCCACATTGACGCTATCAAGATTCTCTTTGAGTTGCTCTAAACTAGTCGCACCAATGATTGTGCTAGTCACAAACCAACGACTGCGGACAAAAGCGAGAGCTAAAGCCGATGGCTTAATATTGTGCGCTTTCGCAATTTCTACATAGGCAGCGACAGCATTAGTCACGTTAGGCTTGCGGTAACGTTCACCGAATCCTGAAAAGGCATTGAGACGAGCTTTAGGGGGATTGTCATGGAGATATTTACCAGTCAGCAAACCAAAGGCGAGAGGGCTATAGGCAAGCAGTGGCACATTGGTATGATGGGAAGCTTCAGCTAAGGCTCCATCAAAGGCGCGATTCAGTAAACTATAGGCATTCTGGATCGAAACAATTTTGGGCAAATCTTTCTTCTTCGCAACATGGTGGAATTTTGCCAGACCCCAAGGAGTCTCATTACTGACTCCAATATGGCGAATCTTACCTGCTTTAATCAGGTCATCAAATACGGCAAGTTGCTCGGAAATGGGAACCGTTTCATGTTCTTGAGTAACGTCATAAACCGTTTCTCCAAAACGAGGCACATAGCGATCGGGCCAGTGGATCTGATAGAGATCGATGTAATCGGTTTGCAAACGTTTCAGGCTATCATTAACAGCTTGCTCGATATTGGCGCGATCGATCTTCTGTACACCACTACGGAGCCAAGAAAATCCACGTCCGGGCCCCGCAATTTTGGTTGCCACGATGACTTGATCTCGTTGACGTTTCGCTAGCCATTCACCGATATAGCTTTCGGTTAAACCTTGGGTCTTCTCTTGCACTGGCACGGGATACATTTCCGCCGCATCAAGAAAGTTCACACCATGATCAAAGGCATAATCTAATTGTTCGTGGGCTTCGGCGATCGTGTTCTGATTTCCCCATGTCATCGTACCGAGGGTAATTTCGGAAACTTGTAAATCGCTATCGCCAAGCTTGTTATATTTCATATCATGCTATATCTGTTTGTATAAAGTTTCTGGTTGAAAGAGACTCAGAATTCGGGAAAAGCTTTTGCGAAAAGGGGCTAGAGATTACGAGAGGGCATTATCTATACCCTCGTTATCCGATTGTTTTAGCGGAGATTATGCTATAAGTCTGCCATAGGGGTGTCGCGAACAAATGTCTCCCAGATCACAATTCTCTGAAATACTAATCATTAGCTTATCTAAGTGTTTTGTTGGGTGTGGAATGTATATTTTTAGGATTTGCACCGCAATAAAACTTGTAAGTAAACGGGCTAATATATACAAGCAGGCATTAGTTAATTGATTACAAGTTGAATAGTGGCTATTGTTTCAACTGTATTTAAGAGATGAATTTATGATGACCTTTGAAGAAATGCAAGCGGTAATCGCAGGGATGTTGGAAGTGCAGCGCAACTTGCAAGAAAGTCAGCTACGCGATCGCCAAGATATTTTGCTATTGATTGAGCAAGCTAAGCAAGCTTCAAGTGTGCAGCGCAACTTGCAAGAAAGCCAAATTCGCGATCGCCAAGACATAGAGCTAATGCTAGAGAGATCTAGACAACAGGAAAGGATGATCGATCGCTTGATTGGTTATAGTTTGTCTTATGAAGCGGACAAATTAGACTTAGAGCAGAGAATGACTGAGTTAGAACGGAAGAGGGCGGAACGTGGTCAATAAATAAAAAAAAGGCACGCAAGGCGTGCCTCTTTTTATTTGTTCAATTACAGCAATTATCGATCAAACGAACCACAAGGAAATTTTTGAAAGCGTTGCGAAGCAATGCTTTCAAAAATTTCCTTGGTTTGGGTTTGAGCGCGAAGCGCTGTAAGAAATAGCGATCGCTTTAAAAAGTTGGCACAAATACATCACTAATGTAGGAGTTATAGATACCCAAACGACCGTTACCGATGAATTGTCCTTGTAAGGAATCGGCAAAAGCAGTCACACCAAACACATATTCCCCTTCCAGACTGGGATTGCTTTGGGGACGTAAGCCGACAATTACGGTTTTGCCTGCGGGAATTGGCGATGTAAATACCACAGACGCACTTTTAGTATTGGGATCGATCGCAGTTTTTGTTGCTACAGCAATGCGATCGCCTGATGGTTCTTGAATATAGGCAGTCGTGCGATCGCTGGCAAAGGTAATTGACTCAATGGGATCTTTTTGAGCGATCGTCACCTTTTGTAGAGATGCTCCCGCTTGAACTGGTATGGAAATTTGAAAGGAATAAATTGCATTCCGAGTATTGGTTTCGCGATCGCTAGTATCAACGGAAATAAGACTAGGGAACTGAATAAACTTTGTCGGTGAGGATGCTACGGGCAAATCTTGCAAATCTTGGGCGATCGCGCTATTTGTTCTGGGAATTACAGCAGAAATAACGCTCATGGATAGCCCTATGAGCAGACAGGGAATAGCTAGTCGTTTGAGGTATTTCATGTTAATTTCAAGATAAGTATTAAGAACTGTTACATTTGTTATCTTAAATACATTCTATCTCAAGAAATTAATAGGAACCCGCAAAATGGACGATTAATTAATCACTATATTTGATTGTTTTAATAACCTAATAAATAGCTGTTTTCCCGCGTTAATTTATTGGATTAGATAGGTTGTGAGGATGCGCCCTATAGGGCACATCCTCACGACCTATTTAATGATGTCATAACCTAACTTACAAATTAGTAACGATACAATTACTAAAAATAATTTCCTGACAAATTGACTACCCTTACTAATTGCTAATTTTGTACCGATAAAAGCTCCTAAAATATTACAAATTGCCATCGGTATTCCAAATGTATAAATAATATTATTAGTAAAGAAAAAGTAAAGAATAGCAGCGAGATTAGTAGCAAAGTTAATTATCTTGGCTGAAGCGGAAGCAGTTAGAAAGCTATAGCCGAAGATACCCACAAAGGCAAAAATCAAAAAACTACCCGTTCCAGGACCAAAAAATCCATCATAAAAACCAATTGCACTACCGATCACTACACTATATAGCCATTGCTGCGATTGACTAAATTTTGATATTTGCAATAGTCCAAAATCTTTTTTGTTAAAGGTATAGATAGCCACAGCAATAAGCAAAACTAAAATTACTGGGCGCATCAAACTGGGGTTAAGTAGACTCGTTATTCTTGCACCTAAAAAAGAAAAAATAAAAGCTGCAAACATTGCGGGAATTGTCGTTCCCCACTCGATTTTTTGTTGTTTAGCATATTGCTGGACAGCGATGCTGGTTCCTGCGATCGAGACAAATTTACTCGTACCCAAAATTGAGGCGATCGCTGTATGCGGCAACATAATTAACAATGCAGGTAGTTGAATTAATCCACCGCCCCCGACCACCGCATCAATTAAGCCTGCGACAAAGGCAAGTCCACAAAGAATCAGAATTTCTATCATTTATTAATTTTATTCCCTTTATAAACTCCAAATAAACTCCAAATAAACTCCAAAATAAACCCCAAAGCCCTATATAGCAATCCTAAAGGGTTTGTGGAAGCGCACCCCGAAGGGGTGCGCTTCCACAAACCAAAAAATCTACAAATGATTTAGGACTGCTATATCAGTAATCAAATCACCAATAAATCACCAATACTGAGCTTTGACTAAATTTTGATTAATTTAAAAAAAAGATTGATTTTTTGCACCGCAAGTGACATACTGAGCTTTAGATTCTACGGTATCTACATGATTTTACCGTAGATTACGATTGATAACCAACTGCGATACATCAAAGTACAAGTTTTCCAAGGCTTTGTAGGTCGTGATTAGATCGCGTTCAGTAGACTATAAAGACCACCATGCAATACAGTTCCTCTTTCTCAACTCCCCCTTACCAGTCAAAGCAGAAGCCATCTTTGAAGGCGATCGTCCGAGCCAAAGAAATTTTCGATAAACTAATTCCTTGGTTATTTCCCATCTTCCTCGTTGTCCTCTGGCAGATTGCAGTTCAATTTGGTTGGCTTTCCACAAGGATTCTCCCCGCTCCAACTACAGTGGTGACCGCAGCGGTGAAACTTGCCCAATCAGGAGAACTAGCTACCAACTTTAAGATTAGCGCCTCTAGAGCATTAACTGGTTTTGCGATCGGCGGCAGTATCGGATTCATTCTCGGATTAGTAAATGGACTGTTTGTCGTTTCCGAGAAGATCCTCGATACTACTCTGCAAATGTGGAGAAATATCCCTAACCTAGCGTTAATTCCTTTGGTCATTCTCTGGTTTGGGATTGGGGAAGAAGCGAAGTTGTTTCTCGTCTCTAGTGGTGTTCTCTTTCCCATTTACATCAATACATTTCACGGTATCCGCAGTATTGATAGTGGTTTGATTGAGATGGGTAAAGTTTACGGGCTCAATCCTTTTCAACTTTTCTGGAATATCATCCTCCCAGGCGCATTACCTTCGATTTTAGTTGGTGTGCGCTTTTCGTTGGGGATTATGTGGCTATCGTTAATTGTTGCCGAAACGATCGCTGCTGATTCAGGAATTGGCTACATGGCAACTAGCGCAAGGGAATTTATGCAAACAGATATCGTTGTATTCAGTATTATTCTCTACGCAAGTTTCGGAAAGTTAGCCGATGTAATCGTCAGAGCTTTAGAAGCATGGTTTTTGAATTGGCATCCTAATTACCAAAAAGTAAAAGCTGCTTAGAGATATTGGGCGCAATTCAGTTTGTAATTTGTAATTCGTAATTCGTAATTTTTGTATAACCAAGAAATGGAGGCATTATGACAAGTTCTGTAAGAGGCGTAAACCTCGTTGTTGAGAATCTTTGGAAAAGTTTTGGAAAAACTCATGTCCTGCAAGGATTAAACGTTGACATTAAAGCAGGGGAATTTATTTCTATTGTCGGGCGTAGTGGCTGTGGCAAAAGTACGTTATTAAGAGCGATCGCAGGTTTATCGGAGCCCAGCGCAGGGTCGCTGTGGGTGGATGATAAACCAGTTAAAGGAATTAATTCAATTGCCAGAGTCATGTTTCAAGAGCCGAGACTGCTACCTTGGAAAAGAGTTTACCAAAATGTCGCTTTGGGATTAGAAAAAGAATCCCGCGTGCGAGCGCGTTGGGCTTTGTCTCAAGTTGGTTTAGGCGATCGCGCTAGTGAGTTTCCCTCAATTCTCTCTGGCGGACAAAAACAACGGGTCGCCCTTGCGCGAGCGCTCGTAAGCGAGCCTCGACTCATGCTCTTAGATGAGCCCTTGGGAGCTTTAGATGCCCTGACTCGGATTGAGATGCAGTCTCTATTAGAAACTCTCTGGCAGGAACAGAAATTCACCACTTTGCTTATTACCCATGATGTGGAAGAAGCTGTTGCCCTTAGCGATCGCCTAATTTTAATTGAACATGGGCAAATTGGACTCGATCTCCATATTGATTTACCCCGTCCCCGCGCTCGCGGTAGCGCCGAATTTGCCGCCTTGGTCGATCAGATTCGGACGAGAGTAATGAGCCCTGAATTAGCTCCACAATTTGTTAACCAAGCTGCATAGACGGCTCTAGACTTAGACTTTAGATTGAAGGATTTGATATGGCTCGTATTTTGTTGATTGGTGGCAGCCCCACCCATCCTTGCAAAGCCCACTATTTACTAGATTATGCGAAGTATTTACTAGAAGCACAATCAGGAACAAACAATATCAAAGTAACCACTTTGCTAGTGCGCGATTTATTAGCTGAAGACTTAGCCTTTGGGCGTTATGCCAGTCCTGCGCTAATCTATCCTAAGAAGATGATTGAAGATGCCGAGGCTTTGATTATTGTCAGTCCGATTTCTAAGGCTGCTTACACGGGCTTACTAAAATCATTCCTCGATCTATTACCCCGTGACATTCTATCCCAAAAAGTGATTCTACCCCTATCAACTAGCAATACGATCGGACATTCCGTTGCGCTAGAATATTCGCTCAAACCTGTTTTAGCTGAACTCGGCACAACGCGGATTTTAACTAGTGTATTTGCGCTTGAGGATCAACTACAATTAAACAATGCTTCAGAACTTGCTGCTGATATAGGGCTTCACATTCGTTTGCAGACAGCTTTAAATGATTTAATCGATGCGATCGCCAGCAATGATGTAAAAAAAAGCCATAAGCATGACTCCTTGCCTTCTCACTCACCCAGTCTACAGGAAGTTTATGCGATTTAATCTTTCTTTTCCTATCATTACCTTCAAAACTTAATGACTACGACAACCCCAAAATTAGCAGCAACGGATCTTCTCCACGATCGCTATGGCAGTTCTTTCCCTGAGGATTTTTTGGAGGATTTTTTGTGGAACGAACATATTCGCAATCTGTTAGTGCATCGATCTGTCCGTTCCTACCTATCTAAACCCTTACCCAAAGGCACTTTAGAAACCTTGATCGCCGCCGCACAATCTGCCGCTAGTTCTTCTAATTTGCAGCTATGGAGTGTAGTAGCCGTCGAAGATCCCGCCCGTAAAGAGCGGTTATCAGTCCTAGCCCGCAATCAGGCGCATATCCGCCAAGTACCACTATTTTTAGTATGGCTTGCCGACCTATCGCGGGCGAGAAATATTGCCCAATCACGGAACTCAACTTCTGAAGGTTTGGAATATTTAGAGACATTCCTGACTGGAGCGATCGATGCCTCCTTAGCAGCCCAAAATGCCGTAGTTGCCGCCGAATCTTTGGGTTTGGGAACCGTTTATGTCGGAGCAATTCGCAATAATCCTGAGGCTGTAGCGAAGGAACTAAATTTACCACCCTTAGTATTTCCTGCATTTGGTCTTAGTGTAGGCTATCCCGATCCCGATAATATTCCTATAGTTAAGCCTCGGCTAGGTCAGTCAGCAGTTCTCCATCGCGAGGAGTATTCTACTGAGGCTCAAGAAGAAGCGATCGCTGAATACGATCAAATCATGACTGATTTCTATCAGCAACAACAAACGGGCATTAATGTTGATTGGTCAACCCATTCCACAGCCAGAATTGCAACTGCGGCGGCTCTTGGTGGGCGCGATCGCTTAACAGAAGTGCTACACAATCTTGGTTTTGCAATCCGATAAATCCCCGATTGAGAATCAATTTTCCAATAGTGATTTTCAAATGGATATGCATTCCTTATTAAATATAAAACCCAGAATCAAAATCCGTAGCACACGCGCAGCGTGCGCTACAGGTTTTGATTCTGGGTTTTAATTATGCCAGCCACTTTTTCTATCCTTTCTAATTATTCAAAAGCCTTGCTTTTAATACATATACATGTAATACTTAATTTTATACTACGGTATTAACATGTATTTACCGTATATTAGATTTGAATTAATCAAAAGGCTTGTAGATTGGACATGAAGAATATATCTAGAGTCAATCCTCGATGTTGAAAATATATTTTTGAAGTTCAGGTTGAAGTTCAACTTGAAGTTCCGTAACTCGATCTTTCTAATTTATTTTCTAATTTGTTTTTTTAGTCTCTACGTGAGGAGAAATAAAAATGTTTAGGGCTCCGCAAACTATTGCGTTATCTTTTCCATCGCTTTTATTAGCTGCGATTGCTAGCATATCATCAGTAAGCGCTAGCGAAATTAAGCAATTAGCAGAAAACTCAGCATCCGCCCCCACATTTAAGGTTGGCGAAATCAAAAAAGCGTCGGATAACGTCACCACAACCAATAGTAAGGTTGCTGATAACAAGGTTGCGGGTTCATCTGTTAATCTTGATGATGTAATTAACGTTTCAGGAAATGGATTACAGAATCCTCTATCTACGCAGCAACCAGAATTAAGTTCCACAGTAGTTCCTGTGACAGAACTCTCCAATCCTAATATTAATCTATCATCTCAAAATTCCGAACTCGCAGCAATTACTTCTGTTTCCCAACTTAACGATGTTAAATCAACGGATTGGGCTTTCACCGCTTTACAATCTCTGGTTGAGCGGTATGGAGTCATCGCAGGTTATCCCGACAGTACCTTTCGCGGTAAGCAATCATTAACTCGCTACGAATTCGCCGCAGCATTGAATACGGCCCTTGATAAGGTCAATGAGATTATTTCGGCGGGGCTAGCTGACAAAGTTAGTAAGGGAGATCTCGCTACCTTGCAAAAACTACAGGAACAGTTTGCCAATGAGCTAGCTAGCCTTCGAGGACGAGTGGAGAGCCTTGAAACAAAAACTAGCAAACTTGAAGAACAACAATTTTCGACTACTACCAAATTGTCTGGCACGGCTCAGTTCTTGCTAGGAACTATAGTCAGTAATGGTAGAACTGAATCCACTGGAGCTAGCAGATCTAGCAATACGGTCTTTGCCTATGCTGTAAATTTAAGATTCAATACCAGTTTTACTGGGAAAGACCTTTTAAGTTTCACTATTGGTACAAGTGGTACTCCCAATATCGCCAACCTTATTGGCGGAACAACAACTAAGGGCGGAACTGTAGCTTCGCCGTCTAACGTCGCTAACTTTTCCCTTGATGGTTCTACTTCTACTACAGTGCCAGGAAGTTTTGTTCTTGGTCAACTATTCTATCGTTTTCCTGTTGGTGATCAGACTACAATATGGCTATCGGCAAGGTCATTACAGTTTTTTGACTTCTTTCCCTTAATCACTCCTCTGCGAAGTGGAAACTCAACAGCAGCGACTGTTTATGGACTCTTTAATCCAATAATTTTCCGTCCTGGATTCACAAATACTGGTATTGGTGCTGCTTTCCGCTTTAATGAGCAATTGCAGCTCCATACTGGCTACTTTGCTAGCGATGTACAAGCAGCTAATCCAGGCGCTGGGACGCTTAATGGAGCTAATCAGGCTAATGGTAATGGTCTCTTTGGTGGTAGTAGCACCTATGCAGCTCAACTAACGTACAAGCCCTCTGAGTCGTTTGCCGCCTCTTTGAACTATATCCGTAAATACTGGACTGGTACAAATGGCGATCTGAGGGCTGGCGAAGTGAGTTTTGGCGGTCCCACTGGCACAACTAATGCAATTCAACCCTTTGGTGATGTCACGACTCTTTCGGATACTTTTGGTACACAGTTTGATTGGCGAATATTCCCCAAAGTTGGTTTGGGCGGAGGATTTACAACCACTGCGGCAACTAATCTATCGGCATCGGGAACTGGTACAAAAGCAAATGTATTCAGCGCATCCTTAAGTCTGGGATTCTTCGATCTATTCCAAGAAGGAAATCATGGAGGTATTCTTGTAGCAATTACGCCCTATGTGACCAGTAATGACAATGCGGCTCGTCAAGATGCTCTGACTCCTTGGCTATTTGAAGCTTTCTATACCCACCGATTTAATAAAAATGTCAGTATCACCCCTGATATTTTTCTAGTTCTCAATCCTGACAAAGGCACTACCGCCGAACCAATTTGGGGCTTCTCGCTCCGTAGTACATTTTCTTTTTAGGCAGTCTTTAATTTAGATAATCTCTAATTTAGATAATAATGACAAAAATTAAAAATTCTTCAAAGAGAGATTTTTGGAAAAGCTCTTTTAAGTTTATTGCGCCATGGGAAACGAAAAAGGCGATCGCTAAACAAATCAGTTTTTTAACTGCGATCGCCCTTATGTTTTCCAGCTTTTCCCCATTAGCAGCCTTTGCTGACTATGGTGACACCTTACCACTGCCACAACCACCCTTTAAGGGCAAAATTGGCATAACCTACAAGGAATCACAACCAGACTTTCCCCAACCTATTAAAGCCCCTGCAAAAGCCCCCAATGTATTGCTAGTGATCCTCGATGATGTTGGGTTTGGACAGACAAGCACCTTTGGTGGACTAATTGACACTCCCAATTTAGACCGATTAGCTTCACAGGGATTGCGTTATAACCAATTCCACACTACAGCGCTTTGCTCGCCTACTAGAGCCGCCTTACTAACGGGACGCAATCACCACTCCGTCAATACGGGCGTAGTCACCGAAATTGCGACGGGCTACCCCGGATATACCGCCATTCTCCCTCGCAGTGCTGCCACAATTGCCGAAGTATTACGCAGTAATGGCTATAATACTGCCGCATTCGGGAAATGGCACAATACACCCGCCAATGAAACTAGTGCTGTGGGTCCCTTCGATCGCTGGCCAACACATTTAGGATTTGATTACTTCTACGGATTCTTAGGCGGGGAAGCCGATCAATGGAATACATCAGTGGTTGAGAACACTAAGTATGTCGAAAAATCTCGCGATCGCGTAGATTATCACATCACTAATGATTTGGCTGACCATGCGATTAACTGGATTCGCACCCAGCAATCGATCGCTCCTGACAAACCCTTCTTTACGTACTTCGCCACAGGTGCAACCCATGCACCCCACCATGCGCCCAAGGAATGGATTGATAAATATAAGGGCAAGTTCGATCAAGGTTGGGATAAGGTTCGGGAAGAAACCTTTGCCCGTCAGATTGCTAATGGCATTATTCCCCCTGATACCAAACTCACGCCTCGCCCTGCGGAAATTCCCGCATGGGATTCTCTTTCCCCAACGGAACAGAAAATCTATGCCCGTCAAGCCGAAGTATTTGCAGGTTTCCTCAGCCATACCGATGCTCAGGTTGGGCGCGTGATCGATGCGATCGCGCAGTTAGGTGAATTGGACAATACCTTAGTCTTTTTCATCGCTGGTGATAATGGTGCAAGTGCTGAAGGTGGTTTGACAGGTGAATTAAACCAAATCAAAACCTTTAATGGCGTAAAGGAAACCCCAGCGGAATTTCTAGCGGCTCTCGATGATTTGGGTAGTCCCAAAACCTTCAATCACTACCATGCCGCTTGGGCTTGGGCTGGAGATAGTCCCTTCCAATGGACGAAACAAATTGCTTCTCACTTTGGCGGTACTCGAAACGGGTTAGTCGTCGCTTGGGGCGATCGCATTAAGGATAAGGGTGGCATTCGCAGTCAATTCCACCATGTGATCGATATCGCACCGACAATTATCGAGGCGGCGGGTATTGAGACTCCTGAAGTGGTCAATGGCGCAAAACAACAGCCCATCGAAGGAACTAGTCTGGTTTATTCCTTTGACGATCCTGCGGTTCCCTCTCACCACAAGACTCAATATTTTGAAATGCTGGGTAATCGGGCTATTTATGACAATGGCTGGGTCGCAGCAGCACGCCACGGACGTTTACCTTGGGAATTTGTTTCTAAAACGAGTTTCGATGAAGATAAATGGGAACTCTACAATGTGGCAAGTGACTTCAGCGAATCCAAGGATTTAGCCCAAGAGAATCCTGCGAAGTTAGCGGAACTCCAAAGTCTATTCCAAAAGGAAGCAAAGAAGCACAAGGTATTTCCCCTCGACGATCGCCTCTATCAACGTTTTGATGGCGAACATCGTCCGAATATCAATGATGGCAGAAGTAGCTTTACCTACTACACTCCCGTCGTGGGAATTCCTGAAATTAGCGCTCCGAATATTAAAAATCGCTCCTTTAGGATTGCCGCCGATGTGGTAGCAAAAGCCGATACTGAAGGCGTATTAGCTACGCAGGGAGGACGGTTCGCGGGTTGGAGCTTTTTCTTAAAAGACGGGAAGCCGACCTTTGTTTACAATTTCTTGAATAGCGATCGCACGACAATTCAAGCCTCGGAGCCGATCGGGATCGGTAAGTCCAACATCCGCTTTGATTTCACTGCCGATGGTATTGCGATCGGTGCGGGTGGTACGGGCAAAATCTTTATCAATGATAAACTGGTTGCAGAAGGTCGAATTGCCAAAACCGTAGCGGCTCGTTTTGGTATTGATGACACCTTTGATATTGGTCAAGATACGGGGACTCCTGTAGTTGATAGCTATCAAATCCCCTTTAAATTTACGGGTAATTTAGAGCAGGTCAAGATTGATTTGTTGTAAGCAAACCAACTAAGGGTTATCCCATCAAACCCCAAGAATTGACTGGCGGCGCGAAGCGCCGCCAGTCAATTCTTGGGGTTTATGTCCTAGTATATTTGGCGATAGCTATAAAATGCCAATAACCGCCTTGCTAATGGCTATCAAGTCCCTATCGATGAGCAGTTTACAGTCTGATGGTAGCAATCCTATTTGATCTCGATGGAACCCTTACCGATCCCAAGGTTGGGATTACGACCTGCATTCAATATGCGATCCGCCAGCTTGGTAATCAACCACCAACCACCGATGAATTATTGTGGTGCATTGGTCCCCCATTGACTACCAGTTTTGCAAAAATTCTGCAAACTGAGGATCGAGGTTTAATCGATCGCGCAATTTCCTTATATCGCGATCGCTTCTCAACCATGGGCTTATTTGAAAATGTGCTTTATCCTGAAATTCCTGAAACCCTTGCAGCTATTCGGGCAGAAGGATATCAGACCTATATAGCAACCTCTAAACCCCATGTGTATGCACAACGGATTGTCGAGCATTTTGGATTGTCTGAGCTTTTTGATGGCATCTATGGCAGTGAATTAGATGGTACACGCAGCATTAAAGGTGAATTAATTCGGCATATTTTGCTCGCAGAAAACCTTGATGCCAAAACCACCGTGATGATCGGCGATCGCTCCCATGATACGATCGCCGCCAAGCAAAACCAAGTTTTTGCGATCGGTGTTACCTATGGCTATGGTTCCGCAGAAGAATTAAGCAATAATGGTGCTGACATGATTGCCAATTCTCCCAAAGATATCCTCCCATTAATTCCATTTAAATTATAAATTCCTTCATTCACCATGCATGAATTGCTATCCTCGATCGATTCTCCTCTAATCCAGCAGCTAGACTTTTACTTCCATAAAATTGATTTTACTCTGCTAAATCGACTTTCCTTTTTGCTGTTTATTCTGGCGATGTTACTATCCACGGGCTTGAGTCTCACCGTACCGCAGATCCTAGAACCCCTGCGCAATTGGCGGTTAGTAATTTGCTCGTTAGTGGCAAACTTTGTGATAGTCCCGCTTCTAGTCTTTCTTGCACTGCAATTTGTGACTGTGAGTGAACCAATCAAAATTGGCTTTACGATCCTTGCCGTTGCCGCTGGCCCTCCTGTATTACCGAAGTTAGCCCAAATCGTAAATGGAAACCTTGCCTTTGCCGCAGGATTGCTAATGATATTGATGCTAGGTTCTTCGATCTTTATGCCGATCGTTTTACCGCTAGTTTTAGATGGCGTACAGATTAGTCCTTGGCAAGTTGCGAAGCCCCTATTTATTTCTCTATTACCTCCCTTAGCGATCGGGCTATTCATTCGATCTCGCTTTGAAGCGATCGCCACCGTTGTCGCTCCATTCCTGCGCCGAGTTGCTAACTTTGCTTTCATCTCAGGGATAGGTTCAGCATTCATCTTACAATTTAATAGTCTAATTGAGCTGGTTAAGAGTGGTATGGTCTTCGCGATCGCCATTTTCATTATCGTTGCCTTTGCCGTGGGATATTTGCTTGGGGGACCCAATCTCGATACAAGGTTAACCCTTGGAGTCGGCACGGCTCAGCGGAATATCGCAGGAGCGCTCTTGGTAGCGGGTACAAATTTTAACGATCCTGCAATTATCAGCGTAATTGTGGTGACGAGTTTATCTTTATTTGTGGTAATCCGATTGATTGCTAGATTCTCCATAAATCCAAAAGCTCCATCAACAGAGGTCAGCACAACTTCCCTTAATACTCAATAAAAAACAGAAAGATATAGCGATCGCTGTGCGATCGCTATATCTTTCTGTTTTTTGAAACGGGCTTTGAGGAAGGGTTTGCTACGCAAACCCTTCCTCAAAGCCCCAGAGTAAAAGCCTTGCGTAGCAAGGCTTTTACTCTGGGGCTTTTATGGCTACCGCCAACTGTATCAGGACATAAAACCCCAAAGAGAGTTGCCGCGCGGAGTGCGGCAACTCTCTTTGGGGTTTTGATTTTGTCCTAACAAAACTGGCGGTAGCTATAAAATTTGCCAGTTTAACCCGAACTGAGATTATTTTAGGGTTGCAATTTAATCAATAGTTAGATAACCTAATATTTAGTTTAAATAGTTAGATTGTCTAATTATTTTATTCCTTTATTTTTAAGGAGCAGATTTAACTATGGTTAAATTGCATGAAAATGCTGATTACGCCAGTGATCCTTCGCTAGATCCCAATCCAGATCATCAAGATCGCGATGTGATGATCGAGACCCGATCGCTGACGCGGGATTTCGGACAAAGACGGGCGGTAAACAGCATAAATCTTCAAGTCAAGGCAGGCGAAATCTTTGGCTTACTGGGTCCCAACGGCGCGGGCAAAAGTACCACGATCAAAATGCTGACGACACTCTTGTCCCCAAGTTCGGGAAGTGCAACGATCGCGGGTTTGGACTTAACCCATCAACCATCGGAAATTCGGCGAGCGATCGGTTATGTGCCGCAGTCGCTCTCTGCGGATGGCAGTCTCACAGCCTATGAGAATCTGCTAATTTTTTCCAAGCTCTATGACATTCCCCACAAATACCGCGCATCGCGCATTAATGATGTATTGGAATTTATGGGATTAACCGAAGCGGCGCATCGGCTTGTGCGTCAATATTCGGGCGGGATGATTCGGCGATTAGAAGTCGCTCAGTCAATGTTACATCAGCCGCAAGTTTTATTTCTGGATGAGCCAACGGTGGGCTTGGATCCCCTTGCGCGGAGTTATGTCTGGGCTTTAGTACAGCAGCTACGCGAGAACTACGGAACGACGATTATTTTGACCACACATTTCTTAGAGGAAGCGGATAGTTTGTGCGATCGCGTGGCGATCATGCAAGTGGGCAAAGTCGTAGTGACGGGCGTTCCGAGCGAACTCAAGGCAAGTCTTGATCGAGAACTAGATCAAGAAAGAGCCACCTTAGATGATGTATTCATCCATTACACGGGCAATCAAATGACAACAGGAGGAGGAAGTTATCGTGAAACATCTCGAAATCGACGCACGGCTCAACGATTGGGATAGTTTTTCAGGTTCAAGACGCTCGCGGAGAAGAAACCCTTGGCAAGCGATCGCTGAATTTCTTCATAAAACCTTGGTAATTACCGAGCTTGAAGTTCGCAAATTGCGCCACGATCCCACGGACTTAATCGTACGTGCGGTACAGCCCGTCCTCTGGTTGCTCATCTTCGGTCAAGTTTTCACCAGAATTCGCGGTATCCCTACTAATGGTTTGCCCTATCTGGACTTTATGGCGGCAGGGATCCTCGCGCAGAGTGTTCTCTTTGTCTCAATATTTAGCGGTGGCATGTCCCTCATTTGGGAAAGAGATTTAGGATTAGCCCAAAAATTTCTAGTTAGTCCCACCCCTCGCGCCTCCATCGTTTTGGGTAAAGGGCTAGCCTCAGGTGTACGCTGTTTATCACAGGTTTTCGTGATTTACACGCTATCTTTTGTTTTGGGCGTACAGCTTAACTTTGGCGCGATCGCCATGCTTGGCGTATTGCTAATCGTATTTCTCGGAGCAGCTTGCTTCTCGATTTTTTCAATTATCGTCGCTTGTATAGTTAAATCCCGCGAAGGCTTTAATGGCATGGGGCAACTGATGACAATGCCTTTATTCTTTGCTAGTAATGCGATTTACCCTATTGAGATCATGCCTCCTTGGTTGCAAGTCGTTTCCCATATCAATCCCCTTACCTACGAGGTTGATGCCCTGCGTGGCGTAATGCTAAGTAATGGCACAAGTCTTTATGGCTATGGATTTGACGCATTTATCCTGCTGTCAGTCCTAATTGTCCTGACCTTTGTAGGCGGTCGCCTGTATCGTAAAGTGGGAATATAAGACGATAGAATGACTTTGACTATAAAATAGGTTAATTGTCTAATGGGATCGCCAAAATCTACTCGCCAAAAATCTTCAGAATCAATTGTCCAAGAGCTTGACTCCACGCTATCAAAACAATGTGCAGCCAAGGTGATGGAAACAATTCCTTTGGTGATGCGATTTATTCGAGCAGATATGCGCGATCGCAAGGCAACAGAATTATCAGTTCCCCAATTTCGGACGCTGGCTTTTTTAGATCGTAATCCTGGGGCTTCATTAGCAGAACTTTCCGAACATTTAGGCGTAACCTGTGCCACAGCTTCGGCAAATACAGAACGTCTCGTACAGCGTAACTTCGTCCATCGGTGCGATCACCCCTCGGAACGTCGTCGCGTTTCCTTGAAATTGACGACGGAAGGAAAAGATCATCTCGATGCAGCTAGAGATCTCACCCGCGCTTATATTGCCGATCTACTCGACTCCTTGAGCGAAGAACAGATCGCCAAAATCGACGACAGTTTAGCGATTCTCTACCAAGTTTTTGAATCAAAATCTACACCGTAAAGCGGTTGTCTTTACGAATAAGCATACAAATCATGAGTCCTCATCCGCGCAACTCCCATCCCAAATCTTCAGAAATTCACCATAATCACCCCAATCCTGCCGATCCCTTCGCGGCTTTAAAAATTCGCGATTTTCGGCTTTTTGCGATCGGACGTATCCTTATTTTCACTTCCTTCCAAATGCAAACCATTGCCCTTGGCTGGGAGATTTATGATCGCACGGGTTCGGCTCTAGCCTTAGGGGGTGTCGGTTTAGCCCAAGTCACACCGATGATTTTGTTAACCCTTTTGGCGGGGCATGTTGCCGATCGCCACGATCGCAAAAACACGATTCTATTTGCTATTTTTCTATCGATTCTCTGCTCCCTTGGACTTACGGCAATTTCCTATGGAAAGGGTTCTATTGCGTGGGTCTATGTCCTCCTCGCCTTGATTGGCATCGGTCGCGCCTTTCTCAAACCCGCCAGTGATGCCTTTATCTGGCAGCTCATCCCCATTGAAATGTTTGCCAATGCTGCCACATGGAATAGCAGTAGTTTTCATCTTGCGGCAGTTGTGGGTCCAGCCCTTGGCGGCTTAGCGATCGCAGTTCTCGGCAACGCTACAGGAGTCTATCTATTTGCGGCTCTAGCCGCTTTCCTTTGTTTTGTAGCCGTAGCAACTATTCCCAAACGTCCTGTGACTTACGCTTCTGAGCCAATCTCTCTCAAAGCACTATCCGCAGGATTTAAATTTGTTTGGCATAATCAAGTTATCCTCGGTTCCATTTCCCTCGATCTCTTTGCCGTGTTGCTAGGCGGTGCAACGGCGCTCTTACCGATTTTTGCCAAAGATATTCTCCATGTTGGCGCTTTAGAACTAGGATTTCTCCAAGCTGCACCTTCGATCGGTTCGTTGATCATGGCAGTGGCGATCGCCCATTTACCACCATTTAAGCGATCGGGCTTAGCGATGCTCTGGTCGGTGGTTGGCTTTGGGATCGTCACGATTATATTTGGCTTATCCCGTTGGTTTTGGCTCTCTTTATTGATGCTGTTCTTCAGCGGAGCGCTCGATATGATCAGCGTGGTCATTCGCCATACCCTCGTGCAGATTCGCACTCCCGAACATTTGCGCGGCAGAGTAGCTGCCGTAAATAGCGTTTTTATTAGCGCCTCTAATGAACTAGGCGGCTTTGAGTCGGGTTTAGCTGCCGCCGCTTTTGGCCCTATTCTTGCCGTAGTTGGTGGCGGCATAGGCACGATCGCCGTCGTATTGGCAACCCTCTGGCTATTTCCCAGTCTCAAGAATCTCGGAGCATTGGCGGATTATCGCGAACCCGATTCGGAATTAACAGAAGTCCAAGCTTCTGAAGTTTGATTGATTTGATAAGACAGGCGCTTTGTGCCTGTCTTATCAATATTTTCATTTGCCTAGGAGAAAAAATATGTGGCTTAAAGCGATCGATCATATTCAAGTTACTTCTACCCCTGATTTAGAAAAGGCGATGCTCTTTTTCTATGGTCAAGCTTTAGGATTAGCTGAAATTCCCAAACCAGCATCACTACCAGCCGTGGGTGCGTGGTATCAATTGGGTCATACTCAGGTGCATATTGCGACGGAGACTGAAATCCATAATGCTCAATCTAGGCGACATATTGCTTTTGAAGTGGAGAATCTGGAGACTTTTCGCCAACATTTGCAAAATCTAAAGGTCGAGATTATTCCCGATCGCCACCCCCTTGCAAACTGCGATCGCTTTTATCTGCGAGATCCTGCGGGCAATCGAATCGAGATTCTTAAGTATCATTAATTGAGTTTAAGCATCATGATTAAGACTGATACTTAAACTCTTTATATGAGTAGCTGGGCATAATTAAAACCATAAATCCTGTAGCGAACGCGCAGCGTTCGCTACAGGATTTATGGTTTTAAGAAATGACGTAGCCATTTCTTAAAAAACCAGAGATGAGTGGCGGCGCTTCGCGCCGCCACTCATCTCTGGTTTTTTCTTTGTCCTCGCTATCTCTTACATTGCTATAATTACTTTTACTTATGGTTTCCACAATCAAGACTATTTGTTGTTTTTGAGCATCTTAGATAGAATAAAGATATATCTAATAAGCTTTTCAAGAATCGGAAAGGGAATGGGTGAGATTATGTTCGGCAATATCAGAGAAGCTCGTTATCAAGAAGGACAACGCGATCGAGATGGGGGACTTTTACCACGTAAAGATGACTCTGCTTATTTAGATGGTTATCTCAAGGGGAGACCTGAAGGATTAGATGGAGTTATGCAATATTTCCCAACGGTAGAAGATTACTTAAAGTGGCAATTAAATCACTCAAAATCTTCGCGTCTTTAAATGGAATTTTTGACTAAGCGAAACCCAATATGTGTAGTTCCCGTGTCAGGAGACTCGGACTCACGCGCCGCAGGACGATAGCGACTGCAATAATTGGGAGCGCAAAGATAGGAACCACCCTTAATAACATGTAACACCGACTCATCAGGCTTTTTGGGGTCAAAACTTTTGTGGCGATCGCCAGCGATCGGATTGTGTTGGTGTGCCATGCGATCATGTCCAACCTCGAAGAAATCAGAAGTCCATTCCCAAACATTACCAGTCATATCATAGAGTCCATAACCATTAGGAGGAAACGATCCGACAGGTGCTAAACCCTTGTATCCATCGGCTTTAGTATTAAAAAATGGAAAAATCCCCTGCCAAGTATTCGCTCTCTTCTCAGAATATTGATCCCCCCAAGCATAGGTTGCGCGATCTAAGCCTCCTCGCGACGCATATTCCCATTGTGCTTCCGTGGGAATTGACTTGCCAATCCACTTGGCATAGGCTTCCGCATCTTTATAGGAAATATGCACGACGGGATAATTATCTTTATTTTTTATGGAACTATCTTTCCCAAAAGGATGTTGCCAATTAGCCCCCACAGTCCAATTCCACCAACTAAGAAAAGCTACCGTTTGGGCATCTTCTTTAGGTGGTTGAAATACTAAAGAACCTGCTAAGCGCTGCTCGTCAGGCAGATCGGGAAATTCTTCTTTTGATAGGGGAATCTCCGCAACAGTTTTATATCCAGTCGCCTTCACAAATTTAGCAAACTCAGCATTCGTCACTTCATGAGTATCAATGCAAAAACTGCTCACACTCACATTATCAGCAGCCCTCTCCTCAGGAAACCGATCGCTATCCGCACCCATCCGAAAAGTCCCCCCATCAATAAACACCATCCCTTCAGAACAAGAGATATTAGCAAAAGCAGAAGGTGCGATCGCTAAAGTACAGAGAAGAAAAAAGGAAAAAAGGAAAAGAAAAAGGAAAAGAAAAAATCTATTTCGCACAATCAACCACCAATCACCAACCACTAACCAGCAATCACCAAAAGCCAAAAGCTAAAAGCCAAAAGCTAAAAGCCAAAAGCCAATATACCAGTCATATACCACGGTATCTACATATTAATATCGTAGTATATGCTTAGTATGCCATCAGAGACGACAAAGAGCAATCGAAAAAGCAAATTTTGTTACAGCGCTTTGCGCTCAAACCCAAACCAAGGAAATTCTTGAAAGCATTGCAAAGCAACGCTTTCAAGAATTTCCTTGTGGTTCGTTTGATCGGTAATTGCTGTAAGGAATGGCTACGCCATTTCTTACCTTGGGATAATTCCAAAAGACAAGTGGCGGCGCAAAGCGCCGCCACTTGTCTTTTGGAATTATCTCTAGTGATTTAGAAACCATTTAAGAATGGCTCAATAGGTGTTTCGGGGAGGTACTTTAGCTTAAATGGCTGAAATGCTTGATGTGCAATAGTTTTAGTCTCGGAGGTCTTTGACAGCTGAAACACTCGTCATTAAAAGCATTAAGCCATTTATCATGGTTGACCTCCCCGAAACACCTATAGAGCCTTAAGAATTACTTTCTGCGGTCAAAAACTCTAAGAGATCCCCCTCAATCCCCCTTAAAAAGGCAGGGCTGTTTCAAGAATGGGTAATAGAGAGATTAAAAGAGTAAAGATGACATGGCAGGTATATTGTGAGATATTTGGTCGATAGCAGACTTTATCGACTCAAACCCATGCATTCTAAAT